>NZ_RAVY01000214.1:0-15729 GCF_003611625.1 Corallococcus sp. CA054B | reverse complement strand
GGACGGCGGAGAGGTGGGGTGGGGTTCGGCGCTCACGCGGGCATCAGACGGCGCGGGCGACGGCGAACAGGCTCATGCCCACGGGCAGCCGCACCTGTTGCTCGGCCTGGGCAATCAGGGGGGCCAGCGTGTCATAGAGCTTGAGCTGGAGCTTGGGCACCGCGCGGCGGCGCAGCAGGCGGCTGTTGACGAACCAGCCCGGCAGGCCGACCAGGTTCATCCACTCCAGCGTGTCCACGCGGAAGCCATTCTCCTGCAGCACCGCGCGCAGGGACTCCGGCGTGTAGCGGCGGTAGTGGCCCACGGCCTTGTCGATGGCGCCGAACAGCTGCGGCAGCGCCGGCACGAGGATGAGCACGCGGCCATCCGGCTGGAGAATCTGGCGGAAGCGGCGCACCGCGGACGCGTCGTCCGGGATGTGCTCCATCACGTTGGACAGCACGATGGTGTCCAGGTTCTCCGCCTTCAGCGCCTCCCAGTCCGCGAGCGCCACGTCGGACAGGTAGGGGCGCACGTGGGGCTTGCCGCGGAACATGTTCTTCAGGCGGTCCACGTAGAAGCGCTCCACCTCCAGCGCGACCAGGTGCTCCGCGCCGGCCTCCAGCTCGCGGGTGATGGTGCCGATGCCGGCGCCAATCTCCAGCACGCGCCGGCCCATGTGCTCGCGGAAGCGGCGGCCCAGCCACTGGTTGTAGTGGGTGGCGCCGTCCATGCGCTCCAGGGTGGAGTAGCCCTCGTGCTGGTTGTCCGCGTCGTCGCGCACGGTGGCGTAGCGCACCAGCGTGCGCAGGCGGGCCAGGTGCGCGGAGGCCGGGCGGCGCGGCACGGCCTGCAGCGGCGGCAGGGACACCTCCGTGAGGCGGAAGAGCTGCGCGGCCAGCTTCACCACCAGCTCCGCGTCCACCGCGTCGTCGTCGCTGGTGAGCTGGATGGAGCGCAGCGCCTCCGTGCGGAAGGCGCGCAGGCCGGTGAGCGGATCCGTCAGCGCCACGTCGGTGACGAAGCGGGTGATGCCGCCCAGCGCGCGCTCGGCCACCATCTCCGGCGACATGCCGGGGCGCCGGCCGAAGACGCCGTCCGCGGTGTCGTCCCGCAGGGGCTGCACCAGGACGTCGTAGGTGTCGGGCGAGTAGGCGGCGTCCGGATCCTGGAGCACCGTGTGGGCGCCGGTGACGTGGGGCAGCGCGGCGCGAATGGCCGCTCCCTTGCCACCCTGGGCGGCGAGGACGTGGACGTTGGGTCCGGGCGTGACGTCCACCGGCCCTTCACCCGCGAGCACGACCTGGGCCTGTCCGGACAGCGCGTGAGCGAACCGGGCGGCGGCGGCGGCGGTGGCGGGGTTGAAGGGCAGGACGACGGAAAGCGCAGGAACCATTGCGCCGCTCACTACCACAGGAGCCTCCAGGGTGCGCGTTCGCGGACCGGCGCGGATGGATGGGGGGCATCCAGGCGGCGTCGGTTGGATGGACAACCTGCCCGGCCCGTTGCACGCTCCGGGCGTTATTCCCCCAGCGCGATGTGGGTGCAGGTCGGGTCCGGATGGGTTCGGGCCGGTGGAGACCGCCCGCGGCAGCCACTTCCGGAGAGACGCGACGTGGAAGGTACGGTGTTGGACCCGGCCGGTGGAGCGCCCGGCGCGACGTCCGCGAGCGTGATGCACCGGCTGCGGGGCGTGTGGCGCCGGCGGTGGGTGGTACTCGGGGTGGCGTTGGGCATCACCGCGCTCACGGCGGCGTGGACGCTGCGCCAGCCGCGCATCTACGCGGCCAGCACCTCGCTCATCATCGACGTCACCGCGCCGCGCATCCTCGACGGCGAGGTGAAGGAGGTGATGGGGGAGGAGCGCAGCAACTACTGGTTCAACAAGGAGTACTACGCCACGCAGAGCGAGATCATCACCTCGCGCGCGGTGGCCAGCCGCGTGGTGGACCGGCTGGGGCTGTCGAAGGACGCGTCCTTCCTGGGCCTGCCGGCGAACCAGGATCCGGCGGAGCGCGCGAAGGCGCTGGAGGACGCGGACGCGGTGGGGCTGTTGCGCTCGCGCATCCAGGTGGTGCCCGGCAAGGACTCGCGGGTGATGAACATCGGCGTGGAGGACGTGGACCCCGCGCGCGCGGCGCTGCTCTCCAACGAGGTGGCCGCCGCGTACATGGCGGAGAACCTGGCGCTGAAGCTGCGCACCACGGAAGAGGCGCGCGCGTGGCTGGAGGGGCGCCTGGACGAACTGGGCCGCCAGTCCAAGGCCGGCGAGATGGCCGTCTACGACCTGAAGAAGGACGCGGACATGCTGTCCACGTCGCTGGAGTCACGGCTGTCCATCGTCAGCGAGCGGATCAACTCCTACAACCTGAAGCTCACCGAGGTGCGCACGCGCATCGCGGCGCAGCAGGCGCGCGTGGACGCCATCCACCGGCTGCGCAAGGACGCCGGCAACGACGAGACGTGGGCGGAGGCTGTGCCCGGCGCGAAGGACGGCCCCATCCAAGATCTCAAATCGCGCTACGGCGAACAGAAGGCCGCGTGCGCGGAGCTGACCGAGCGCTACCTGCCGGAGCACCCGAAGCTCCTGGAGTGCAACCGCAAGCTGGACGTCGTGCGCGCGGACCTGCTCAAGAGCCTGACCAACGTGGTGCGCTCGGCGGAGACGCAGCTGGCGGAGGCGCAGGGCGAGGAGAAGAACCTCAACAAGCTCCTGGACGAGACCAAGGCCGAGGCCTTCCAGGTGAACAAGAAGGCCATCGAGTACGGGCGGCTGCAGCGCGAGTCGGACAACAACCAGCGGCTCTATGAGCTGGTGCTCAAGCGGCTGAAGGACATCGAGCTGTCGGGCTTGCTGCGCACGAGCAACGTGCGCGTGCTGGACCCCGCGCGGCCGGAGCTGCTGCCGGTGCGGCCGCACACGCGGCGCAACCTGATGGTGGGCTGGGTGATGGGGCTGCTCCTGGGGCTGGGCGTGGCGCTGTTCCTGGAGATGCTGGAGAACACCGTCGGGTCGCAGGCGGACGTGGAGGACGTGCTGGGCCTGGCGTTCCTGGGCGTGGTGCCGCGCATGGAGGCCACGAAGGCGCCGGGCGACCGCGACCTGTACGTGCACCGCGCGCCGCGCTCGGCGGTGGCGGAGTGCTGCCGCGCGGTGCGCACCAACCTGCTGTTCATGTCGCCGGATCATCCCTGCAAGACGCTGGTGGTGACGTCCAGCGGTCCGCAGGAGGGCAAGTCCACCACGTGCATCAACCTGGGCGTGGCCATGGCCCAGAGCGGCAACCGCGTGCTGCTGCTGGACACGGACATGCGCCGCCCCCGGCTGCACCGCGCGTTCGGCGTGCCCAATGACCTGGGCATCAGCTCGCTGGTGGTGGGCGAGGGCTCGCTGGACAAGGCCGTGAAGAGCACGGAGGTGCCCAACCTCTTCGTGCTGCCGTGTGGCCCCCTGCCGCCGAACCCCGCGGAGCTCTTGCACACGCGTGCCTTCAAGGAGCTGCTGCGCGCGGCGGGTGAGAAGTTCGACCGCATCATCCTGGACAGCCCGCCGCTCAATGCGGTGGTGGACGCGGCGGTGCTGGCCACGCAGGCGGACGGCGTGGTGATGGTGCTCAAGGCGGGCCGGACGGACCGGAGCGCCGCGAAGCGCGCGCTGCGCTCGCTGGCGGACGTGCAGGCGCGGATGTTCGGCGCCATCCTCAATGACGTGGACCTGCGGCAGCCGCGCTACGGCGACACGTACCTGGGCTACCAGGGCTATGGCCCGACGCAGGACGAGCCCAAGGGCGGGGTGGCTCCGTCGTGAAGGGCGCGGGTCTGCGGGTGCTGCACCTGGGGAAGTTCTACCCTCCGGCCTCCGGCGGCATGGAGGCGCACTTGTGCACGCTGGCGCGCGCGCAGGCGTCGCTGGGCGCGCAGGTGGAGGTGCTGTGCGCGAACCACTCCGTGGATGGCACCGGGACGAGCCACGAGTTCCACGGGCGCAGCCCCACGCGTGAGGAGTGGGATGGGCCGGTGCGCGTGGTTCGCCTGGGGCGGCTCGCGTCGGTGGCGCGCATGGACGTGATGCCGTCGCTGCCGTTCATGCTCAGGCGGGCGTTGGCGCGGGGCGTGGACGTGGTGCACCTGCACGTGCCCAACCCGAGCATGGTGCTGGCGCTGGACGCGGTGCCTCGCCTGCCCGCGGTGGTGGTGACGCACCAGAGCGACATCATCCGGCAGAAGGTCGCGGGCGCGCTGTTCCGTCCCTTCGAATGGATGCTGTACTCGCGCGCGGCGCGGCTCTTGGCCACGAGCGACGCGTACGTGCGCGGCTCGTCGCTGCTGTCGGCGTTCAAGTCGAAGGTGCGGGTGCTGCCGCTGGGCATCGAGCTGGAGTCGTACCTGCGGCCTCCTTCCGCGGAAGCGCTCAAGGCCCAGGCGCGATGGACGGCGGAGGCGGCGGGCGGGCCGCTGTGGCTGATGGTGGGGCGGCTCGTCTACTACAAGGGGTTGTTCACGGCGCTGGAGGCGCTGGTGCACGCGCCCGGGCGGCTGGTCATCGTGGGCGAAGGGCCGCTGGCGGAGGAAGGGCGCGCGCGGGCGAAGGCGCTGGGCATCGAGGACCGGGTGACGTGGGCGGGGTACCTGTCGCCGGAGGCGCTGACGGGCGCGTACCGGGCCGCGACGGCCCTGTGGTTCCCGAGCAACGCGCGCAGCGAGGCGTACGGTCTGTCGCAGGTGGAGGCGCTGGCGAGTGGATTGCCCGTGCTCAACACCGCCGTGCCGGACTCCGGTGTGGCGTGGGTGAGCCTGCACGAGCGCACCGGCCTCACGGTGCCCGTGGGAGATGCGCGGGCGCTGGCGGCGGCGGCGCGCCGGTTGGTGGAGGAGCCGGGCCTGCGCGAGCGGCTGTCGCGTGGGGCGCTGGAGCGTGCGCGGGCGGAGTTCGCCCATGACGTGATGGCGTCGCGCAGCCTGGACCTGTACGCGGAGGCGCTCGGACGGCGGCCCGTGAGCGTGGAGCCCGATGTGTCCGCGCGGCCCGCCGTGGGTGGGGGCTGAGGCCCGTCCATGCGTGTCCCCCCCGGTCCTGAACGTGAAGTGGAGGCTGTTCGCGCCGTGGACGTGGCCGGAGCCTCCGGCATGTCGCGCGGGCAGGGGGATGGCCCTGCGTTACGGGTGCTGCACGTGTCGAGCGGCAACCTGTACGGCGGCGTCGAGACCCTGCTGCGCACGCTGGCGCTCTCCCAGAAGGAGCGGACCGGCGGCGCGGAGCATGCCTTCGCGCTGTGCTTCGAGGGCCGCATGGCGCAGGAGCTGCGCTCCGCTGGCGCCGCGGTGACCTTGCTGGCGCCCGCGAAGGTGAGCCGGCCCTGGCGCGTCTGGCGGGCCCGCCGCGCGCTGATGTCGCTGCTCCAGCGCGAGCGGTTCGATGCGGTGGTGTGCCACGCGGCGTGGCCGCAGGCCCTCTTCGGTCCGGTGGTCCGCACCGCTGGCGTGCCGCTGCTCTTCTTCCAGCATGACGTGCTCGCGGGCGCTCACTGGGTGGAGCGCTGGGCGCGGGTCACCCCGCCGGACCTGGCGCTCTGCAACAGCCGCTACACCGCGGGCACCTTGCGGAGCGTGTATCCGCGCACGCCGTGGCGCGTGCTCCATCCCCCCGTGCGCGACGGCGGGGCCGCGCCTGGGGCCTCCGAGCGTGCTTCGCTCCGCGGAGAGAGGGGCGCACGCGCGGAAGACGTCGTCCTCCTCCACGTTGGCCGCATGCAGGAAGGGAAGGGGCAGCGGCTGTTCCTGGAGGCACTGGGGCGGCTTCGCCAGGTGTCTGGTTGGAAGGCCTGGCTCGTGGGCGGTTCGCAGCGTCCGGAGGAGTCCGCCTACGAAGAGGGGCTGAAGGCGCAGGCCGTGAGCCTGGGCCTGGGGGACCGCGTCCACTTCCTGGGCCAGCGTGCGGAGGTGCCCCGGCTGATGCGCGCGGCGGACGTGTACTGCCAGCCCAACACCGGCCTGGAGGCCTTCGGGCTGACGTTCGTGGAGGCGCTCCAGGCGGGCCTCCCCATCGTCACCACCGCGCTCGGCGGACCGCTGGAGATCGTCGATGCGTCTTGTGGCGTGCTCGTGCCTCCGGAGGCGGAGGCGCTGGCCCGGGCGCTGCGAGGGCTCATCGAGGACGCATCCGCCCGGCGGACGCTGGGCTCCCGTGGGCCGGACCGGGCCCGGGCCCTGAGCGCTCCCCAGGTGTTCCTGGAGGCGCTGGAGGACGCGGTGCGCTCCGTGGCTCGGGAGTCCACTGCATGAGGGGCGCCAGTCCTCGTCCCCAGCTCCGCGGGCCGGGGGTGCTGCATCAACGCTACGTGCGCCGTGCCGCCGCGCCCGCCGTGGCGGTCGCACCCGCGCCAGCCGCCGGGGCCCCGGGGCTGCTGGGGTCGGGCTCCGTGGTGGTGGCCTTCATCGTGCTGCTCTTCGTCTGCCAGCTCGCGCTGCTGATGGAGGTGCTGGCGCCGGCGCGCGTGGTGTTCCGCAGCCTGTCATTCGGCACCAGCCTCGCGCTGCTCGGGCTGGTGAAGGGGCCTCGCCTCGACCACCTGGCGAAGCCGTTCCTGGTCGCGTCGGCGGTGTTCACCGCGCTGAACTTCTTCCACCCTGGCACCACCAGCCCCGTGGCGGCGGCCGCGCAGCTGGGCATCCAGATTGCCGTGTTCGCGCCCTTCTTCTGGGCGAGCCGCCTGCGCATCGACGCGAAGATGTTCAGCCGCGTCGTCCTGCTGCTCTTCCTGTTCAACATGGCGAGCGCCTCGCTGGGCATCCTGCAGGTGACCTTTCCAGGCCGCTTCCAGCCCAACCTGTCCTCGGTGGTCGAAGGCCAGGGCGAAGGCTACGTGCGCAGCCTCCAGTTCGAGACCGCGAGCGGCGCGCGCGTGTTCCGCCCCATGGGGCTGACGGACGTCCCGGGCGGCGCGGCCACTGGCGCCTTCTACTCGGTGCTGCTGGGGGGCACCTTCCTGCTCAGCCGCCAGGGCCTTTCGCGCAAGGTGCTGGGCGGGGTGGGCATCGGCATCGGGTTGATCTGCCTCTATCTGGGACAGGTCCGTGTCTCGGCGGTGACGTTGCTGGTGTGCATGGCGGCCATGGGGCTGGCGCTCACCGTGAGCGGCCGGTGGGTGCGGCTGGTGGCGTTGGCCTCCGTCGTGGGCGGTCTCGCCGTCGTGGCTTTCGGCTGGGCCGTGGCCGTTGGCGGTGACGCGGTGCTGTCGCGCTGGAGCACGCTCACCGCGTCGGACCCGTCACAGGTGTACCAGTCCAACCGGGGCCACTTCCTGGAGAGCACCTTCGAGGAGGTCCTCCCGGAGTTCCCCCTGGGCGCGGGCCTGGGCCGCTACGGCATGGCCAACGCCTACTTCGGCGACAACACCTACCGCGAGCACCCGCCGCTCTGGGCGGAGATCCAATGGACCGCGTGGGCCTACGACGCTGGCTGGCTGGGAATCGTCTGCTATCCGGTGGCGCTGCTGGTGACGCTGGGGTGGGGCTTCCAGGTGGCCCGGCGCCGGGAGGACTCGCCAGGGGAGTTCTGGCTCTGGGGCAGCATGCTCTTCGCGTATGACCTGGGCGCCATCGCACAGACCTTCAACAACCAGTTCTTCATGAGCCAGATGGGCATGGAGTTCTGGCTGCTCAACGGGGCTTTCTTCAGCGCGTACTGGAACCGGAATGCGGCCCTACACCCTCATCGCCGGTGACTTCGTCTCCACCGGTGGAATGGACCGCGCGAACCTCGCGCTGGCGGACTGGCTCGCGCGCCAGGGCGGCCCCGTGCGGCTGGTGGCGCACCGGGTGGAGGATTCGCTCCTGCGCTACCCCAACGTGCACTTCGTCCGCGTGCCCAAGCCCGCGAACGCGTACCTGCTGGGCGAGCCGTTGCTCGACGCCGTGGGGCGCCTCTGGGCCGCGCGCACGCTGGCGCAGGGCGGACAGGTGGTGGCCAACGGCGGCAACTGCGAGGTGGCCGCCGCCAACTGGGTCCACTACGTCCACGCCGCGCACGCGCCCGAGCCCGTCGGCGGTCCGCTGCGCAGGCTGAAGGGCCACGTGAGCCACCAGATGCACCTGCGCGGTGAGCAGCGCGCGTTGCGCCGGGCGCGGATCATCCTGGCGAACTCGGAGCGCACGCGGCAGGACCTGCTGGCCGCCACGGGTGTGGAGGCCTCCCGCGTCCACGTCGTGTACCTGGGCGGCGACCCGACGCGCTTCCCGTCCACGACGCCCGTGCTTCGTCGTGAGGCGCGGGCGTCCCTGGGGTGGCCTCAAGAACGCCGGGTGGCGCTGTTCGTGGGCGCGCTGGGAGACCGGCGCAAGGGCTTCGACACGCTCTTCCATGCGTGGGCCCGGCTGTGCGCGCGACGCGAGTGGGACGTGGACCTGTACGTGGTGGGAGCGGGCGCGCAGCGCGAATCGTGGGAACGCGCGGCGCGTGAGCAGGGCCTGGGCGAGCGGATCCGCTTCCTGGGCTTCCGCGACGACGTGCCCCGCCTGCTGGCCGCCGCCGACCTGCTGGTGTCCCCCACGCGTTATGAGTCCTATGGCCTGGGCGTGCACGAAGCGCTGTGCGTGGGCATCCCCGCGCTGGTGAGCCGCTCGGCGGGCGTGGCGGAGCGCTTCCCGTCCTCGCTCCAGGGGCTGCTGCTGGACGACCCCGAGGACTCGGGCGAGCTGGTGCGGCGCCTGGACGAGTGGCGGTCGCGGGGCGGGGACTGGATGCCCGCCGTGGCCGCGCTGTCCTCGGAGCTGCGGGCCTGGACGTGGGATGCGATGGCGGCGGCGGTGGTGGCCCGGCTGGAGGCGTGAGCCTCAGGCTCCGCGCTCGAGCACCTGCTCGAAGAAGTCGAGGTGCGCCTTGGCGACGACCGGCCAGGCGAAGCGGGACACGGCTCGCTCCCGGCCTCGCGCGGACAGCTCCTGGCGTTGAGCGGGACTCTCCAGCAGCTCCTCGAGCGCGGTGATCCAGGCACCGCCGTACGCCTCCGGCAGGATGCGCCCGGCATCGCCCACGGTGTGCGGAATCTCTCCGGAGTCGCTGGCGCACACGGGCACGCCACACGCGAAGGCCTCCGCGAGCATGCGGCCGAACTGCTCCTTCCACGCGGGCGTCGTCTGGCTGGGCGCGCAGAGCACGTCCATGGCGTTGAGCGCGCCAGGCACCTCCGCGTGCTTCACTCCGGTGATGATGCGCACGCGGTCCCCGTGGCGCTGCGCCCAGGCGCGCAGGTCCACCTCCAGGGGGCCTCCTCCGACGAAGAGGGCTCTCCATGGGGTGTTCAGCCTGTTGAACGCATCCATGAGGAGGCGCAGGCCCTTCTCCGGCACGAAGCGGCCCAGGTAGCCCACCACGGGGGGCCCTTCGGACGTCCAGCCCAGGCGCTCGCGGAAGGCGCGGCCCGCCTCCGGATCCGGACGGAAGTGCTCCACGTCCACGCCCACGGGGATGAAGCGCGAGGGGCGCTGCTCATAGCCGGGACGGGCGAGGAGGTTGTCGTGCACCGTCTGCCCCCAGGCGATCCACCCCGCGGCCCGGCGCAGGACGAAGCGCTCGGCCTGCGCGAAGGGCGGGGGATAGCGCTTGGCCAGGTTCTGGAACGTGCAGAAGACGAGCGGCACGTGGCGGGGCGTCATCAGCGCCACCTCCAGGCCGGAGAGCACGTAGGGCTCCTCCCACAGGTGCACCAGGTCCGCGCCCCGCGACAGGTGCGCGCGCACCTCCGGCCCGTAGACGAAGCCGTGCAGCGAGCGGCTGAAGTACGCGGGCACGCCCTCCAGGTTCACGGCCTCGTGAGGGTCGCGCTGGAGCACCAGCGGGCCCAGGTCTCCGTGGAAGGACTTCGGCGCCACGGCGGTGACGTCCCAGCGGCCGGCGCCCACGCGGGCCATCTCGTTGGCCAGCCGCCGGTTGAGGGTGACGACGTAGGAGTGCGAGACGGTGACGAGCTTCCGGGGACGCATCATGAGTGCCCTCGCGAGGGGACGAGGCTCCGGTACACGGCGAGGATGTCCCGGGTGTAGCGCTCACGGGAGAAGCGGCGCACGGCGGTGTGGCGGGCCGCGCGGGCCAGGGTGTCTCGCAAGGCCTCATCCTCCAGCAGCCGGCGCAGGGCCGCCGCGAGCGTGTTCGCGTCGCCGGGTTCAATGGACAGCGCGTCCTCGCCATCCCGCAGCGCTTCAGCCGCGCCGCTGGACTTCGAGATGACGGCGGCCCGGCCGCAGGCGAGCGCCTCCGCGATGGTGAGGCCGAAAGGTTCGCGGCGGGTGCTCGCGTGCACGAAGACGTCCAGGGCCCGGTAGACGCGGGCGGGCTCGGGCTGGAAGGGCACGAAGCCCACGCGGCCCGTGAGGCCGTGGCGCTCCACCTGTTCGCGCAGCTCCGCGCCGGTGAACTGCGAGCCGGCCGTGCGGTAGAGCGGCGCGCCCACCAGGTAGAAGCGCACGGGCAGGGCCGGTGCCTGCCGCGTCAGCTGGGCCGCGGCCTCCAGGAAGACGTCGTGCCCCTTCCAACGCGCGTACGTGGCCACGAGCCCCACGCGCAGCGTTCCCGGAGGCGCGGGAGGCAGTCCGGCCAGCGCATCCAGGTGCGCGCCGTCACCCGCGGCGGGAGAGAACCGCTCCACGTCCACGCCGTTGGGCACGACATGCACGGGCACCTTCCCGAGCACCGTGCGCGCGTCGTCGCCCACGGCCTGCGAGTTCGCGATGGCGGCCGAGGCCAGCGGATGCAGGCCGGAGAGCGCGCGCCGCACGAGCGGACGCTCACCGAGGAAGTCGTGCACGTGCCACACGCGCGGAATCGGCAGGCCGGTGGTGGCCGCGCTCAGCAGGTGGGTCTTGATGCCATTGGAGTGCAGCAGGTCCGGCGCCGCGTCACGCACCGCGCGCCGCAGGTCGACGCCGTAGCGGGTCAGCAGCAGGGGCGTGGGGGCGACCTCACGCGCGAAGCGAAAGAGACCCGCGCGGCCCTGCTCCCGCAGCCCGCTGTCTCCGAGCGCGGACAGGCGGTCGGGCAGGGCGAGCACGCGGGCCTCCACACCGAGCCCTCGGGCCGTCTCCACCAGCGGCCCGTCCGTGCCCGCGATGAGGTGCAGCGACAGGGATGGGGCTTGCGTGCGCAGGCACGCGAGGAGATCCACGAGTGCGCGCTCGGCACCGCCCAGGATTCCCACGGGATTGAGGAACAGGATCCGCACGCGGACGCGACCGAATCAGACCCGCCCGGGGCGGTCAAGGCGATGCAGATATGCGTCCAGCACGGTGCGCGCATGGGCGCCCCACGTGAAGCGCGCGGCCCGTGCATGCCGCGTCTCCGCGGATGGCGTTGGCACGCGGCCCGTGAGCAGGGCATCCACCGTCTCCGACCATGCGGCCACGTCGCCCACCGGGCAGTACGTGCAGGCGTCGGCGCCCACCTCGCGCAGCACGGGCAGGTCGCTGGCCACCACGGGGACACCACACGCCAGCGCTTCGATGACGGGCAGGCCGAAGCCTTCCGCGTCGCTGGGCACCAGCACCGCGCGGGCACGCCGGTACAGGCCCGCGAGCGTGGCCCGCTCCTGCCGGGGTGGTTGCAGCAGCGCGTCCTTCAAGCCGAGCCGCGCCACCTGGGCCTGTTGGGCCGCGTCCAGCTCTCCGCCCTGCTGCACCAACATGAGGTCCGGATGCCGGGCGCGCAGTGCCGCGAAGACGTCGAAGAGCACGTCCAGGCGTTTGCGACGGATGGCGCTGCCCACGTGCAGCAGATACGGCCGGCCCTTCAGCGGCGCGAGCACGGCTTCGCTGGCGTCTCCGGGAACGGGGGCGAGCCGGTACTCCGGTGAGACTCCGTAGGGCGCCCACACCAATCGCTCGGGAGGCACCACGCCGTGCGCGAGCAGCTCGTCGCGGACCTGCTGCGTGCTGTGGAAGACGATGGCCGCGCGCTCCAGGCCCTTGAGCGTGGCTCTCGCCATCAGCCGGAACCACGTGGGGCGCGGTTCATGGTGGGGCTCCAGGACGGAGCGGAAGGCATCCAGGTCATGGCAGAAGACGCCGGTGCGCTCCGCGGGCAGCGCGTGGACGAGCTGCGCGTAGGTGTGGTCCACGACATGGAACGCATCGGGGCCCACGCGCTCACGCAGCAGCCGTGCGGGGTAGAGGCCGAAGCGGGTGAGCAGCCGGTCCGCGTTGAAGGCGGCCTTGCGGCTTCCCACGCGGGGCAGGGCGCGCACGGCGTGGGGAATGGACGGCCGCACGCGGGTGACGCCGACCTCGGAGGGGAACGCCGCCAGGCCCTCCGCGAGCGCTTCGCCCACCAGGTCCATGCTGGGCCAGCCCTCCTCGCGCGGATCCATCAGGACCTTCAACCGCAAGGGGCTCACGGGGGGGCTCCGCGACGCAGCAGGTGCGCCACCGTGTGCTCCAGCGCGAAGTGCTCACGGTACACGCGCGCCGCGCGCTCACCCAGGGCCCGGCGCTCCTCTCCGTGCTCCAGCAGGTGCTCCGCGAGCGCCAGCAGCGCGGCGGGGGACGCCTCGTCCGCGAGCGCCACCGGCAGCAGTTCGCGCCACAGCGGTTCGCTCAGGAGCCCGGTGTTGGTGACGATGGGCAGGCCCAGTCCCAGGCCGCCCATCGCGCTGCTTCGCCGGGCGCTGACGCCATCGGGATAGGGCTGCAACAGCAGCTCCGCCGCGCGCAGGTGCGCGGCCACGGCTTCCGGTGCCTGTCCGTCCCTCGCATGGAGCCTGCGGGCCAGCGCGGGGTGCTTGCGCGAAAGCGCTTCGCACCAGCCCTGGCTGCCCCGGCCCAGCAGCAGCGCCTGCCGCCGTTCATCCCGCTGCAACAACGGCACGAGCACGGCCTCCAGCGGCCCCGCGATGGTCCCGCCGTACGTGCCGAAGTGCGCCACCGTGGGGCCACCGCCCAGTGCATCCCGCACCGTGCGCACGGCCTCCTCCGGCACGTCCAGGGGCAGGGGGCTGGGAATGGGACACCACCGGGCCCGGGCTCGCAGGGGTTGGGGCAGGTACTCCGCCCAGGTGGGGATGGACACGTAGGCGCGCTCCACTCCGAGCGCCAGCGTGCGCAGCATCACCCGGGTGACTCCCGCGAGCACCTGATGCTTCCACGGCGCGCCAGGGCTCCACGGGTACACCGCTTCATGGAGGAACAGCTCGCGTTCGTCGTGGCGCCTCGCGGCGAACCAGGCGCAGAACGGCACGTTCATCGCCTTCATGCCGAACGCGTGCGGCACGTACTGGAGCAGCAGCCTCCGGGGCCCTGGCGTCGCGTCCAGTTCGCGAGTCAGGCGCACCAGCCCCGGCGGCGTGAAGAGGCCGGGCCACCGGTGCACGGTCACGCCCTGATCATCCGTGACGCCCTCCGCGCCAGGGGTCCAGACATGCACCGTCTCCCCCGCGTTCAAGAGCGCGTGGGCGATGCTCCGCGAATGGTCGGAGACGCCGCCGGGGGCCGGCGGGTACTCGCCCGAGATGAGGTGCCACGCACGGCTCACGGAGGTGCCCGCCCTGCACGCAGGTGCTGGACCACGGCGCGCAATTCACCCAGCAGCGACAGGCCGCGCCGCGTGGCTTCACGCGCGAGCACCAGCGCGGTCAGCACCCCCGCCGCCACCAGCGCCTGCACCAGCAGCCCGCCCTGTCCCATCGCGAGCCGCGAGAACCCCAGCGCCAGCGCGAGCAGCGCCCCCACGGTGAGGAACGGCTCCATGACCTCGAACTCGAGCCGCGACAGGTGCGCGTTGCGGCGGGACACCAGCCTCGCGGTGACCCACAGCTCCGTGAGCGTGACGGCCGTGAGGCCGACCCCGACGCCGACGATGCCCCACTGCATCACCGCCAGCACGCCCAGCACGAAGCGCAGGACGCTGGAGGCGGTGGCCACGTACATCCGCTCCTTCGCGTGGCCGCTGGCGTGCTGCTGCGAGTGCAAGAGCCCCTGCACCGCCTGCATGGATGCCTCGATGGTGAACCACTGCACCAGCGCGGACGCCAGGCTCCAGCGCTCACCGAAGACCACCGGGATGAAGGGCGGCAGCGCGATGACGCCGAACGGAATGGTCAGGCACAACAGCGCGCTCACGCGGCGGATGGACGTGCGCAGGTACTCCGCCAGCGCGGCCGTGTCCTGCTGCATGCGGCTGTAGGCCGGATACGCGACGCGGGTGAGGACGCTGCTCACCGCCAGCGGCACGGAGGCCAGGGCGGAGGCCCAGTTCACCAGGCCCACCGCGTCCTTGCCCTCCATGCGCCCCACCACCAGCGGAACCCAGCCCGCGAGCACCGCCGGGATGATGCCCGTGAGCTGGAACCAGATGCCGAAGGACAGGAGCCGCTTGACGATGCCCCAGCGGAACGTGCCCCGGGGCCGCCAGCCCGCCGCCGCCCAGAACAGCACCATGCCCACCGCGCCCCGCAACAGTCCGCCGCCGATGAGCGACCACGCCCCGAAGTGCAGCCAGGCCAGCAGGATGCTGCCCGCCGTCTGCGCCACGCTCTCGATGAGCTCGATGCGCGCGAGCACCGGAAAGCGCAGCTGCCGCTCCAGCATCATGATGGGGATGACGCGCAGCGAGTGGAAGAACAGGCCCACCGCCATCGTGCCCACCATGGCCGCGCCCGAGGGCCCCAGTTCGTAGGCGCTCGACAGCCACGGCGCGAGCAGCGCGATGGCGCCCACGATGAAGACGGTGAACGCCTGGTGGCTCCAGAAGGCGGAGGTGATTTCGTCCTGCGTGGGTTCGTGCTGCTGGCGCACCAGCGAGGCGCTGAGCCCCAGGTCCCCCAGGAACGCGCCCATCGCGGAGGTGAAGGCGACGATGGCGAACACGCCATAGTCCCCGGGGAACAGCAGATGCGACAGGGTGAGCGAGCTCACCACGCGCAGGCCCAGCGAGCCGACCGTCCGCAGCAGCAGGGCGATGATGGAGCGCTGCGCGCGGACCTTCACGTCCGACATGCCCAGGGGCGCGGCGTCAGCGGCGTCCGGCGCGGGAGTGGAACGGCTGCTCATGGGGGAAACGGGGGGCTCCACGAAGAGAACTCCCGGCAAGCCTATATGCGCCCGCGCGTCCGGCGAACAGGGGCCGCGAAGCGGGGGCGCGTCCTGCCCTGCCATGAGAAGGGCCCGCATGCAGCCCCGTGGAGCGGGCGGGCGGGCACGGGCGTGCCGGGCACGGCGGCCCTGACCGGGACCACGCTGCGCAGATTGTCCCGCGAGCGAATCACGGGGGCACCACATGGCCAACGCGTCAGCGAAGAACGGGCACCGCGCGGAGAACGGGAACGGGGCGCGCAACGACAAGGCCCGCATCTGGGGAGGCATCGACCTGGGCGGCACGAAGATCGAGGCCGTCATCGTGGACGCGCGCGGCGACGTGCTGGGCCGGGCCCGCCATCCGACCCCCCCGACGGGCGGCCCGAGCGAGGTGGTGAAGGAGCTCTACGGCACGCTGGGCGAGGCCGCGCAGTCCGTGGGCATCGAGCCCGCGAAGCTCGCGGGCGTGGGCGTGGGCGTGCCGGGCTCGGTGGACGCGAACGAAGGCACGCTCTCGCACACGGCCAACGTGGCGGGCGGCTGGGACGCGCCGTATCCGCTGGCGTCGGACCTGGGCGACCTGGTGGGCGGCAAGGTGATGCTGGGCAACGACGTCCAGGTGGCGGTCGCGGCCGAGTACAAGCTGGGCGCGGGCCGCGGCCACCGCTCCGTGCTGGGCGTGTGGTGGGGCAC
>NZ_RAVY01000213.1:0-15769 GCF_003611625.1 Corallococcus sp. CA054B | reverse complement strand
GGCCACGCCCGCGCCCGAGGCCCCCGCCGTGCCCATGTCCGAGCGCCCCATGCCCCCGGGCCTGGACGCCGCGGCGATGGACCCGTCCGTGAACCCCTGTGACGACTTCTACCAGTACGCGTGTGGCGGCTGGCTGAAGGCCACGGAGATCCCCGCCGAGCGCGCGCGCTGGAGCCGCGGCTTCGAAACCGTCGCCGAGCGCAACCAGACCGTGCTGCGCGACATCCTCACGAAGGCTGCGGAAGGGCAGGGCGAGGGCACCCCGGAAGACAAGAAGCTGGGGGACTTCTACGGCTCCTGCATGGACGAGGCGAAGCTGGAGCAGTCGCTGCCCACGCTGCGCACGTACCTGGCGAAGCTCAACGGCCTGAAGAGCCCGCAGGCGGTGGCCAGCGCGGTGGCGTGGCTGCACGCGCGCGACGTGAACGCGCTGTTCCGCGTGGGCTCGGATCAGGACCAGAAGGACGCCACGCAGGTCATCGCCGTGGTGGACGCGGGCGGGCTGGGCCTGCCGGACCGCGACTACTACCTCAAGCCCGACGTGAAGATGCGCGAGGCGCGCAACGCCTACCAGGCGCACGTGCAGAAGGTCTTCGAGCTGCTGGGCGACGCGCCCTTCGTGGCCAGCCGCAAGGCCATTGGCATCCTCGCCATCGAGACGCGCCTGGCCAACGCGCGGCTGCCCAAGGAGGAGCGGCGCGAGCCGGAGAAGGTCTACCACCGCCTGGAGCGCCAGGGCCTGAAGAAGCTGGCGCCCGCCTTCCAGTGGGACACGTACTTCGCGCAGGTGGGGCTGCCCCCGGGTGAAGCGCTCAACGTGACGGAGCCGAAGTTCTTCTCGGAGGTGTCCGCGCTGGTGCGCCAGCAGCGCCCGACGGACATGGGGCCGTACCTCTCCTACCACCTGGTGAAGGACGTGCAGACGGCGCTGCCCAAGGCGCTGCGCGACGAGTTCTTCCGCTTCGAGTCCTCGGTGCTCACCGGCGCCAAGGCGGACCTGGCGCGCTGGAAGAAGTGCGTGGACGCCACGGACGAAGCGCTGCCGCACGCGCTGGCCAAGCCCTTCATCGCGCGCACCTTCGGCGCGGACGGCAAGGCCACCACGCTGGACATGGTCCAGCAGATTGAGCAGTCCTTCGAGCGCAACCTGGACACGCTGTCCTGGATGGACGCGGAGACGAAGGCCCAGGCGTTGGTGAAGGTGAAGAAGATCACCAACAAGATCGGCTACCCGGACCAGTGGCGCAGCTACGACGGGCTGACGGTGACGCGCGACTCGTTCCTGGACAACCTGCTGGCGGCGGACGCCTTCGAGCAGGCGCGCCAGCTGCGCAAGGTGGGCCAGCCGGTGGACCGGCAGGAGTGGTTCATGTCGCCGCCCACGGTGAACGCCTACTACAACGCGGCCACCAACGAGATTGTCTTCCCGGCGGGCATCCTCCAGCCGCCGTTCTTCGGGCGTGACGCGTCCGCGGCGGTGAACTTCGGCGCCATGGGCATGGTGGTGGGCCACGAAATCACCCACGGCTTCGACGACGAGGGCCGCCAGTTCGACGCGGACGGCAACCTGCGCACGTGGTGGACCCCGGCGTCGGACAAGGCCTTCCGCGAGCGCGTGTCGTGCGTGAAGAACCAGTACGACCAGTACACCGCCGTGGACGACGTGAAGGTGAACGGCAAGCTCACCCTGGGCGAGAACGTCGCGGACCTGGGCGGCCTCAAGCTGGCGTACGCAGCCATGGAGGCCTACCTGGCCAAGCACCCGGACCAGGCGGCGAAGGCGAACTCCTACCGGTTCACGCCGGGGCAGCAGTTCTTCCTCGCGCACGCGCAATCGTGGTGCTCGAAGATTCGTAATGAGGCTGCACGGCAGCGGGCGCTGACGGATTCGCACTCGCCTGCGTTCCTGCGCGTGAAGGGGCCGGACGTGAACCTGCCGCAGTTCCAGCAGGCCTTCTCCTGCCCCGCGGGGTCGCCGATGGTGGCGCCCGCTGCGAACCGCTGTGAGGTCTGGTAAGGCTTCGGCCCTACCTGGAGGACGGCATGTCTATCTGCTCGTGGCTGGTGTTGGGCGGTATCGCGGGCTGGCTGGCCAGCATCATCAAGGGCACCAACGCCCGGATGGGGATGTTCGCCAACATCTTCGCCGGCATCGTGGGTGCCATGCTGGGCGGCTGGGTGTTCAGCTTCTTCGGTGGCAGCGGCGTGACGGGCTTCAACCTGTACTCGCTGGTGGTGGCCACGGTGGGCGCCGTCATCCTGCTGTCCATCCTGCAAGCCATCCGGAAATAGCGCTCCCCTGAGGTGGGCCCTGGCGGCGCGGCCGCCGGGGCCTTCAAGGCGCTGGGGGCTCCTTCCGGGGCCCGCCGCCCGGCGCCTGCTGGAACTGCATCACCTGGGCAAGCGCTTTCGCGAGCCGTTCCGAGGCCTGACCCACCTCCTTCATGGGGTTGGGCGGCATCCGGCCCGTGACGTCCACCGGGTGCAGCGAGGCGAGGAATGCCGGGAGGTCATCGCCCGATTCCATCCCGCTTCGCAGCTGGAGGATGTCGCCCTTGGCGTCGTAGAAGGCCGCCAGCGAGAGGTTGTCGCGGTAGGCCTGCAGCAGCACCCGCACCAGGAACAACACCAGCACGGTGATGGTGATGCGCAGTGAGAGCACGCCGACGTCCACCATGTAGCTCCGGTTCACCTGGTTCAGCCTGTCGATCTCCGCCTTCATCGCGAGGACTGTTTCCTGCCGTTGGGTCTCCTGGCTGTTGACGTTCTGGAGCGCCTGATCGACCAGGGTGAGCTTGTTGATGATGAACTGGCCGTATTCCTTCAGGAGGACCCTGCCCGCCGGTTCGATTTCCCTGCGGGCCAGCCTGAGCTGCTCCTGGGCTTCCGACAGCTCGCGATTGAGGGTGGAGGCCGTCACGGCAGGCCGGGGCTGGATGATGTCCTGGGCGAGCACGAAGATGGCCAGCGCGGCGGAGATGGACGCGATGACCAGCGTCAGGAAGAGCCACGCAAGCCTGCGCAGGTTCTCCGCGCGCTGCCGCAGGTTGCGGATGACCTGCTGGACGACCGGATCCTTGCTGCGCGTGAGCGGCTCGGTGTCCGGGCGGGGCAGCAGGAAGAACGTCATGATGGCGAGCGCGCCCAGCATGGCGCCCACCCACAGCGAGAGCCCCCGGGCATAGCGGAGGTCCAGCTCGTTCAAGAGGGAGAAGGCCAGCAGGCCGAAGCTGGCGGTGAAGAGCGTGGCCTGGAGGATGGCGCGTGCCCGGTCCTTACGGAGGACCGCGAGGAGCGTCAGGGAAAAGCTCAAGAACCCCACGCCCGTGGAGGTGGGCCAGACCGAGCCTCCGTAGCCGTAGCTGCTATAGGCGGCATGCGTGATGAGGCCCGTGCCGCAACCGACGGTCAGCGGGAGCAGCGCTTGGGACAGGAAGGGCAGGATTTTCATGGCGGCCCCCGGGATGAAATCCGTTCACACCCCGTGAAATCAAGGTGAGGGCCGGACACGCCCGGAAGGGGCCGTGTTTTAGAAGAGCGACAGCTGGGGTGAGGTGGAGGGCCGCGCGGGGCGCCGGAAGGTGTCCGGCGCGGCCTCCGTGATGGATGAGGCGCGCATGCCCACCTTGCGCGCCGCCGTCGCGAAGAGCTGGTGGATGGTCTGGGCGTAGAGCCCTTCGCCGCGCATGCGGTGCTTGAAGCGGCTGTCGGTGAGTTCCCCGCCGCGCGTCTCGCGGATGCGGTGCAGCACCCGGTCCGCGCGCAGGGGCAGCTTCGTGCGCAGGCGCTCCTCGAACACGGCCTGCACGGGGCCGGGAAGCCGCAGGAGCGTGTAGTGCGCGCGCGTGGCGCCGGCCTCACGGGCGGAGGTGAGCACGCGCGCGATGTCCTCGTCGTTGAGGCCGGGGATGATGGGGGCCACGGACACGGCCACGTCGATGCCGGCCTCCGTGAGCTTGCGGATGGTGGCCAGGCGCCGCTTGGGCGTGGCGACGAGCGGCTCCATGGCGCGCGCCAGCTCCTCGTTGTGGAAGGGGAGGCTGATGCTCACGAACAGCTTCGTCTCCGCCGCCAGCCGCTGGAGCACGTCCAGGTCGCGCTCGATCAGCACGCCCTTGGTCACGATGCCCACGGGGTTGCGGTACTCGGCGCAGACCTCCAGGCACTGACGGGTGAGCCGCAGCGACGCCTCCAGGGGCTGGTAGCAGTCCGTGACACCGCTGAAGACGACCGTCTCTCCCTTCCACGACGGACGGTCGAAGGCTTCGCGCAAGAGCTCTGGAGCGTTGGGTTTGACGACGAGGCGCGTCTCGAAGTCGGTGCCCGCGCCGAAGTCCAGGTACTGGTGCGTGGGGCGCGCGTAGCAGTAGGCGCAGGCGTGGAGGCAGCCCCGGTACGGGTTGACGCTCCAGGAGAAGCACACGTCGGGGCTGTCGTTGGTCGCGATGATGGAGCGGCTGTGGTCCTCCCAGACTTCCAGGCGCGCGGGGGGAATCTCGTCCAGGTACTCCACCGCGGTGCTCGCCCAGGGGTTGGGCGGATTGTCGACGGGGCGGGCCTTCACCCTCCCAGGGTGCGACTGAAAGCGCGTTCAGTCAAGGCGCCCGTGGCCCGTCAGAGCAGCGGGCCACACCCGAGCGTCTTCTCCAGCGCCGTGCGCAGCTTCGTCTTGAGCTGTGGCCGGCCCATGGCGCCCCGCAGCGGGTTCAGCTTGTTGCGCACCTCCGTGAGGTTCGCCACCGTCACGCCCTGCGCGGTCGCGGCGAGGTAGGTGACGCCCTGGGTCCGCAGGGGCGTGAAGAAGTGCTGGCGGTTGTGGGGTTCGAACAGGGCCCCGGGGACCGCGTTGTGCTGGCCGCCGTACCACGTCAGCCAGTCGAACAGTCCCTGGCCAATGGCATGGGCCTCCGTGCTCAGGGCGCCGTTCATGTTCTGCGTCATTCCCTCCGCGTGCGCGCGGCACATGTCCGTCGTCATCAGGAGCACGCGCGCCATGGGGGCGACGTTCTGGAACTGGTTGAGCCAGGCGTCCACCCGGCCCGTGTTGAGGGCGGTGACGATGCGGTCCACCTCCTCGCGGATGCCGGCCAGGATTTCGTTCGGGTACGTGGCGGCCTGGACCCACGGGCCGCCGTGCCCGGTGCTGAACCCCGCGTTGACCTCCGTCTGGTCGTAGGGCGCGGACACGTTGCTGGCCTGCCACTGGCCCCGGTAGAGGTCGGTGGTGAAGACGCCGCCCACCATGCTGTGCGGCGGCGGGGCGATGCGGAGCACCTGGGACAGCGCGGCGTGGGAGATGGGGTTGTCGTGCGGCCCCGGGTAGTTGAAGCCCATCTCCGCGTCGATGAGGTGGGGACCCTGGGCCGTGGCCATGACGTTCTCGTGATGCAGGTCGGTGATGCCGAACGCCGCCGCCACCGTGATGAGCCGGCCCAGCTTCCGGAAGTACGCGGGCTGATCCACCAGGGCAATCTGCCGCGTCTTCGCCACCATCTGCATGTAGCCGTACTCACCCCGCGCGTGCGGAAACGCGACGATGCGGATGGCCGGAAGGTCCGCGTCGAGCGTGGTGAAGAGGCTGTCGGTGTACGGCATCAGGGCGGGGTAGTGCGTGCGGCAGATTTGATACGACTGGGTGTCGCCCATGAGCAGCAGCTGGAAGGTGAGGTCCGACGGCTTGTAGACGACCCGCCCGCCACAGGAGAACCGCAGCAGCGCGACGCGGTGGCCCGTGTGGTGGGGATCGCTGCCGGTGACGTTCACGTCGGCGAGGCCTCCGGTGATGCCGAAGGCGTTCTGCAAGAGGGCGCGGTCCCCCATGATGCGGGCCACCAGCGAGGCGCCGAAGTCCACGTGGGCCCGCACCATGTCCTGGATCATCCGCCAGACGCGATCCGCCGGAGTCTCCGCGAGCGTCTTCACCGAGCCGAGCACGTTGCGGCCCAGGCTCCAGGTGAAGCTCAGGGGACGCAGGTTCCAGGCGTTGTCCAGCGCGCCCCACTCCCTGCGCGCGGACAGCCCGGCGGCGGCGGAGCAGGGGCCATAGAGGTCCATGGCCGTGCGGTGGAGGAAGTTGTTCGCCAGCAGGGTGCCCGTCAGGCTCTGGAACCCCGCCAGCCTGAGCACGCCCGCCAGCTGGTTCACGACCTGCTTGAGGGCGTCCTTGATGAACGGTTTGACGGCGTTCACGTGCGGGGGGGCGCCCTGGATGACCGCCGTCCCCATGAACGTCGTCACTTCATTCAGCGCGTCGTTGATCTCGGCGTCGTACATGGCGAAGGGCCCAGGGGAGGGACGGCAATGTTCACTGCCGGGCAGTCTAGCTGCCCTCCAGGGCGCCCCCGCCATCCCCAGGCGGCTTCGCGTTCGGATGTGACGCTCAGCGCAGGACGGGCCTGCCCGCCAGCAGGTCGCGGTGCAGCGCTTCGCTCAGGATGAACTGGCCCTCCTGTCCCAGCAGGTGGGCGGGGAGCACCGACGCGAAGTCTCCGACGACGGCCTCCGGCACCACCTCGCGCCAGCTCTCGTCGTCGGTGATGAGCGTGTCGACCGCGAGGGACTTGAACTCCACCTGGTGGCCTTCCTCGATGAAGACCCTGGCGCTCAGCTTTCCGCCCACGCCCAGCGTGTCCATGTCGAACGAGTTGGCGTACAGCACGTTCTCCACGGTCAGGTTGCCCGTCACCCGGACCTCCGAGCCGCAGACCAGGTCGCGTGCGCGCAGGTCGCCCAGCACGTAGAGCTTGGAGGCGTCATCCTCGTTCTGGAACGCGTCCGACAAGCAGCCCTTCACCGTCAGGTTGCCCACGACGATGAGGACCTCGTTGGCCTCCAGCACGAAGTCGCCGTCGAGCTCCAGGTCGCCTTCGCGCAACGCGAAGTGGAAGTCCTCCGCGTCGTCCTCGAAGGGGGTCTCCAACACATCGGCGAGCAGTTCGTTGGCGCGGGTGCTGTCTGTCTGTTGGAAGTGGCTGGCCATGCGCCGGAATCTACCGGCGGGAGGGTGGCCCGGAAACACGAAGGCCGGTGGTTCCACGAAGGAACCACCGGCCCGTGTCTCTTCAGAGCGGCGGAAGGGATTCGAACCCTCGACCCCGAGCTTGGGAAGCTCGTGCTCTACCAACTGAGCTACCACCGCAGGCGACGCGTGAAGCGGGGCCAAAAGTAGGGGCGGGGCCCTGCCTTGTCAACGGGAAGAATCGCCTGCTGTCTGGCGAACAGTGCCGCAGGCGGCGCAGTACCGGGCTTCGGGTGTGCGGAGCGGCTTGCCGCAGGCCGTGCACGGCGGTCCGTACTGCGCGATGCGGTGGTGAATCACCACGTTCGGATGGCAGCCCGCCTGTCCCGTCAGCCGCTCATAGGCCTGGCTGACGGGAGCAAAGCGCGCCTCCATGGTGGGCTCCGACGAGCGGAACGCGGCCCGGTAGAGGTCCGACACCTCCTGGAACTCCACCTCGTCCAGCATCGGAACCTCCTGCTGGCATCTCCAACACCACAGCAGCTTCATCGCGAACCCTCCGGCTATTCGCCCTCCTCGACGGTGAGCTGGTACGAGTCCTGAAAGTTCGCCTCGCGGTTCTTCGCGTCGCGCACCTCGAAGACGTAGACGCCGGGCTCCGCGCTGTAGCGGATGGTCTCCGGCAGGTCGCCCTTGGCCCGGTCGGACGTCTGCACGAGCGTCAGCTTCCCGTCCGGCTGCACCCGGTGCAGGTAGAGCCCCACGTCCACCTTCAGGATGCCCAGCAGCGTCGCGGTGATGGCCGTGCGCACCGGCCGGTCGGACAGGTCCACGCGGAAGTAGTCCACGTCCTTCGCCGGGTACACCGTGCCGCGCACCGCCTTGCCCAACGTCAGGTCCTGCGCGCGGTCGGCGGTGTTGTTGGGCTCGCGCTCCTCGCTGCCGTTGTCCGGCACCGTCGTCACGCTGATGCGGTAGGGCTGGTCCGCGTTCTCGAAGTCCTTCACGAACTTGCCGTTCACCTTCCGGAACGACCCCTCCACCCGGAAGTAGCAGGTGCCGCTGCACGCCACGTTGTTCAGGCGCTCCGGCTCCTTGATGGCGCCGTCGTTGGCCTTGAGCAGCACCGTCTCCTTCTGCCCGTCACCCTGCGGCGGCTCCACCATGGACAGCGTCAGGTCCAACCGGTCCACGCCCGACAGCTCCACCTTCGCCAGCACCGGCTCGCGCGCGTTCAGCACGTAGTGGTCCACGTCCGACTTGGGCGACAGGAAGCCCTCGCGGAAGCCCGCGCCCGTCAGCGGCGTGGCCTTGAGCAGCTCGTCGTTGGGCTCCAGCTCCGCGTGCGCCCCCGCCTCCTCCTGGGACACCGTCAGCGTGTAGGGCACCTGCGCGTTGTACGTGCGCCGCTGCGCCTTGCCCGTCCCCGTCCAGCCGCCCTTCACCACCACGTAGACCACCCGGTCCGTGGCCCTCACGCCGATGTTGCGCAGCGCGAGCGGCTCGCCCTCCTTGCCCTGAAGGGTGAAGAGCGGCGCCTCCGCGGCGGACAGCACGGAAATCTCCGGCCGCACGCCCTCCACGGCGGACAATTCAATCTTCAGCGCCACCGACGGAATCTCCGGCTCGGGCGGCGGGAGCCCCGCGTCCACCGCCTGCGCCGCCATCGACCCGCCCAGCTCTCCGGGCGCCGTGGGCAGCGCACCCTCGGGCGGCGGCTCGGGCGGCTCTCCGCCTCCGAACGTGCCCTCGGGGGAGGGCGCCGCGTTGTCGTCGATGACCGGCGTCTCGTCCGGCACGGACGGGGGCGGCACGGCCGCGGGCGCCGCACCCGGAGCCGGCGCACCCGGGGCCTCGGGCGTCGTGCCTGGCGCCGGGGCTCCGCTGTCCTGGACCGCGGGGACTTCACCCTCGGGCGTGGCGGGGCCGGGCAGTTCCACCCGGTACCAGTCCTCGTCGCCGGAGTGCCCCAGGAACGCCGTCACCGTCTGCCCCAGCGGCAGCGCGGCGGCGTCCACGGCGCGGTCGTTGGGCTCGCGCTCCTCGCCGTCGTTGGGCTGGCGGTACTTCACCTCCAGCGTGTACGCCCCGCCCATCCCCTTGCGCGCGGGCGACACCACCAGCCAGCGCTCCTTCTCCACATAGAGGTTCGGAAGGCGCTCTCCCTTGCCCTCGCCCTCGCTGTTCACGCCCACCAGCCGGTTGCGGTCCTGGTCGTAGACGTCCAGCTTCACGTCCCCGCCCGGCAGGCCCGTCACCGTCACGTCCGCGATGCGCGGGGTGCCCGGCGCGAGCCGGTACCAGTCCTCGTCCAGCTTGTTGGGCTCCGCCGCCAGGCCTCCCGTCACCACGCTGTCGCGCGTGACGGCCAGCGCCTGGTCGGGCCGCTCGTTGGGTTCCTTCTCCGTGAGGGCGGCGGGGCCCGTCTCCTCCACGCCCGCGTCCGGCGCCTCCACCGGCACGTCCTTCTTGCAGGAGGCCACCCCCATCAGCCCCAGGACACAGACCCAGCCCCAACGTCGCATCACGTCCTCCTCCTCGGTCGGTCCGCCTTGTCGGCCTGGGCGTGTCCGGGTGTCAAGCACCCCCAACCCCCGGCGGGCCGCTTTCATCCGCGACCCGGGTCGTCACGTGGAGAACGTCAGGTCCCGCGTCGCGGCCCGCCGCGAGGTCCGGTGTTGGCGGAAGTTGCACACCCGGACTGGAGCCCCGGGGCGGGGCCGATCCAAGATGCGCCCCATGCGACGCCTGTCCCTGGCCTCCCTGCTGCTCGTGTCTCCGACCGTCCTCGCCGCCGCGCCCGCCGCGCCCGGCTATGCCCAGGCGGAGGCCTGGCTGGAGAAGGAGGCGCGCCCGGACCACTACGTGCCCCTCAACCTGCTGGACGGCCGGGACACCACCGTCTGGTGCGCGGAAGGGGAGAAGCCCTCCCACGTCTTCATCGGCTTCAAGGAGCCCGTCACCCTGGACGAGGTGCGCGTCTACACGGGCGACGGCACGTCCCGCGACGCCTTCAAGGCCAACGGCCGCGTGCGCAAGTTCACCCTCACCAGCGTGGACGCGTCTCGCAGCGTCACCGTGCAGGACAAGCGCGGCCTGCAGGCCGTGCCCCTGTCCCAGCCGCTGTTCGGCGCGCGCTTCATCCTGGAGGTGGCGGACCGCTTCCCCGGCGCCAGGGACGACAGCCCGGTGTGCCTCACCGACCTCGTCCTCTACTCGGGTGGGAAGGCCCTCAACGGCCCCGCGCTCGCCACCCGGTACAAGTACGACGCGCGCGTGGCGCCGCTCGTGGGCACCTGGTTCGGCGGCCATGAAGGCGCCCCGGAGCGCTTCCTGTCCTTCTTCGTGGACGGCACCTGGCGCTTCTCCCTGGAGCCCCTGGAGACGCCTGAGCCCACCACCGTCGTCAGCGGCACCTACACGGTGTCCGGCAACAAGGTGACGTTGGACATCCCGAAGAAGGGCAAGGTGACGGCCCGCTTCGAGCGGACCCCTGCTGGCGAGGGGCCGAAGGCGGCCTCCGCGCTGTCGCTGGACGGGGCGCTCCCCGAGGAGTGGGGGAGCACCTTCCGCGGCCAGCCGTGACGGGACTCGCGGGCGCCTGGGAGAACCGGGCGCCCGGCAGGCCTAGATGGCGGCCTTGGCCTTCCGCTTCGCGTCGAAGTTGCGGAAGAAGGTGACGATCTCCTGCTCGGCGGCCTTCGCGTCCGTGGCGTCCGCGAACTCCGACTCCAGGAAGATGCCTCCGCACGACTCGCAGGTGTCGTAGTGCAGGGGGTGATTCCGGTCCCCACCGTCAATGCGCACGAAGTCCACCTGGCAGTCGGGGCACTGCCCTGTCAGGGCCTCCGCGTCGACCTTGCCCCCGAGTTGCTCCAGACCGGGCAGGTTGTTGTGAAGGAGGATGCGGCGCAGGTCCGAAACGTCGGTCCACAGGCCTCCGCAATCTCCACACTTCCGCAACGTCTCGTCGTGATCTCCTTCGAGATCAGTCATCTCGACGCTGCAACCAGGGCAATTCATGGGGCGGCTCGTTCTCCTGAAAGGGGGAGCGGATGGTTCTCCCCAGTGAATGGAGAATGATAAGTCGCCCAAAAATTGGGATGCAACCCGTGCGGCGGCTTCTGTTGGCAACGTGCCTTCGGCCGGCCCCTTGGGCCCAGGCCGACGCTCAGGCCCGCGCCTTCACCCGGCGGATGTCCGCCCCCAGGCCCCGCAGTTTGCGCTCCAGCCGCTCGTACCCACGGTCCAGGTGGTAGACGCGGCTGACCTCGGTCTGCCCGTCGGCCCGGAGGCCGGCCAGGATGAGCGACGCGCTGGCGCGCAGGTCGGTGGCCATCACCGGCGCCCCGCTGAGCCCCTTCACGCCCTTCACCACCGCCGTGTGCCCCTGGATGGTGATGTCCGCGCCCAGCCGGTGCAGCTCCGGCACGTGCATGAAGCGGTTCTCGAAGATGTTCTCGGAGATGACGGACGTGCCGTGGCTCACCGTCATCAGCGCCATCAACTGCGCCTGCATGTCCGTGGGGAAGCCCGGGTGCTCCGTGGTGGTGATGTTCACCGACTTGAGCGACCTGGGCGCCTTGCAGCGCAGGCCCCCGCCCTCCGCCGTAATCGTGCAGCCCGCCTCGCGCAGCTTGTCGATGACCGCGTCCAGGTGCTCCGGGCGTGCGTGCTTCACCAGCACGTTGCCCCCGCTGATGGCCGCGGCGACCAGCAGCGTGCCCGCCTCGATGCGGTCCGGGAGGATGGCGTGGTCTACCGGGTTCAGCGACTCCACGCCCTCGATGGTGATGACGGACGTGCCCGCCCCCTCCACCTTCGCGCCCATCTTGTTGAGCACGCGCGCCAGCTCCTCCACCTCCGGCTCGCGCGCGCAGTTCTCCATCACGGTGCGGCCCTTGGCGAGCACCGCCGCCATCATCACGTTCTCCGTGCCGGTGACGGTGATGACGTCGAAGTTCACCATGCCGCCCTTGAGCTGCTTCGCCCGGGCCTCCACGTAGCCTTCCGTCAGGTGGATGTCCGCGCCCAGCGCCTTGAGGCCCTTGAGGTGCTGATCGATGGGCCGCGCGCCAATGGCGCACCCGCCCGGCATGGACACGCGCGCCCGGCCGAAGCGCGCCACGAGCGGCCCCAGCACCAGGACGCTGGCGCGCATGGTCTTCACCAGGTCGTAGGGGGCCTCCGGGGTGATGTTCCCCGCGATGCTGATTTCACACGTGTCCGCCTTCTTGCCGGTGAGCCGCGCGGCCTCGCAGCCCATCGTGCGGAGCACCTCCAGCATCGTGGCCACGTCCGCCAGGTCCGGCACGTTGCGGAAGGTGGTGGTGCCATCCGCCAGCAGCGCGGAGGCCAGGATGGGCAGCGCCGCGTTCTTCGCGCCGGAGACCTCCACCTCGCCGTGCAGCGCGGTGCCACCCTTCATGACGATCTTGTCCATGTCTTTGACGTGCCTTCTCTTTGCGTGCGGCTGCCGGGCCGCGTGTCCCGTGGCCGTCAGGCCGCGGGCTGTGTCCCGAACGCCATGCGTTCACGCCGCTCCAGGTCCTTCTCCACGCGCGCGTCCGAGTACCCCGCGGCCCGCAGGAGCTCCAGGACGGCGCTGCCCTGGGTCTCACCCATCTCCAATGCAAGCAGTCCGCCAGGCTCCAGCACCCGGCGGGCGCCCTGAATCACCCGCCTGAGCGCCACCAGCCCATCCGGTCCGCCATCCAGTGCCAGCCGGGGCTCGCGCCGCACCTCGGCGGACAGCCCGGCGATGTCACCGGAGTCGATGTACGGCGGGTTCGACACCACCACCCGGAACGTCGCGTCCGGGGGCAGGGGAGAGAACAGGTCGCCCTCCAGCACGCTCACGCGCTCGGCCACGCCCAGGGCCTGCGCGTTCTCACGGGCCAGCGCGCACGCGTCCTTGGACAGGTCCGTGGCCAGCACCGTCGCCTGGGGCCGCTCCGCCGCCACGCTGATGGCGATGCAGCCGGAGCCCGTGCACACGTCCAGCACGCGGGAAGGCGCGTCCTTGGGCACCGAGTGCAGCACCGCCTCCACCAGCAGCTCCGTCTCCGGCCGGGGGATGAGCACGCGCGCGTCCACCTTGAACGGGCGGTTGTAGAACTCCTTCGTGCCCGTCAGGTAGTTCGTGGGCTCGCCCGCCATCCGGCGCTCGATGAGCGCCTTGAAGGCGGCGAGCTCGTCCTTGGACAGCGGCCGGTCCAGGTCCACGTACAGGCGCACCCGGCCCGTCTTGAGCACGTGCGCCAGGAGGATTTCCGTCGTGAGCCGGGGCGCGTCCACCCCGCGCTTCTCGAAGTGCCCCGTCGTCCAGGTGAGGAGCCGGCGGATGGTCCAGACGTCGCTCATGCTTCGCTGGCGGGACGCCCGCCGCCCGTCTGTGCCTTGAGGGCTTCGGCCTGGTAGTGGGTGCGGCAGGCCGTAATCACCTCGTCCACGTTGCCCACCATGATGGCCGGCAGGTTGTGCACGGTGAGCCCGATGCGGTGGTCGGTGAGCCGGTCCTGCGGGAAGTTGTAGGTGCGGATCTTCTCGCTGCGGTCGCCCGTGCCCACCTGGCCGCGGCGCATGGAGTCGCGTTCGTTGCGGATGCGCTCCTGCTCCATGTCGTAGAGCTTCGCGCGCAGCATGCGCAGGGCCATGGCGCGGTTCTTCCCCTGGCTCTTCTCCTGCTGGCACTTCACCACGATGCCGGACGGCTTGTGGATGAGGCGCACCGCGGAGTCCGTGGTGTTGACGCTCTGGCCACCGGCGCCCGTGGAGCGCATCACCTGCATCTCGATGTCCGCGGGGTTGATCTGCACATCCACGTCCTCCGCCTCCGGCATCACCGACACGGTGATGGTGGAGGTGTGGATACGCCCCTGCGTCTCCGTGGCCGGCACGCGCTGGACGCGGTGGACGCCGGACTCGTACTTGAGCTGGCTGAACACGGCGTCCCCGGAGAGCGTCACCGTGGCGTCCTTTACGCCGCCCGCGTTGCCCGCGCTCATGTCCAGGATGTCCGCCTTCCAGCCCTTGCGGTCCGCGTAGCGCAGGTACATCTGCATGACCTCTTCGGCGAAGAGGGCCGCCTCGTCGCCGCCCGCGCCCGCGCGGATCTCCAGGATGACGTTCTTCTCGTCATTGGGGTCCTTGGGCAGCAGGAGGATCTTCAGCGCGGCTTCCTGCTCCTCGCGCTGTTCCTTGAGGCCCGGCAGGGACTCCTTGGCGTAGGCCTTCTCGTCGGGGTCGGAGCTGGACAGCCACGACTCCACCTCCGACAGGTCCGCCAGCACCTTGCGGTAGCCGCGGAACGTCTCCACGAGCTTCTCCAGCCCGGCGCGCTCCTTGGACACCTTCTGGAGCTTCGCCGTGTCGGCGAGGATATCGGGGTTCGACAGGTCGGCCGTGAGCCGCTCGAAACGGCGCTCGACCTCTTCCAGTTTGTCAATCATGCGTGGTTCCCGGGGCGTCTTGCCCCGTTGGGCGCCCCGTGGCAAGGGCCGAGGGCGTCAAGGAAAACCTTGGCCGTATGGGCAGCGGCATGTAAGAACGGCCCCCGTCGCCGCCCGGTGCGGCTTGAATCACGCTCAACACGGAGTCCTTCCACATGGCCGCACAGAAGGGGAATCGTTCCAAGAAGAAGCTGAAGAACCGCGCCAAGACCCGGAAGGCGCAGCTGAAGCGCCGCCGCACGCGCTTCAAGCGCGGCCAGCGCAACAACAAGTAGTCCCGGTAGCTACTGCCCCCCTCTCATGCTGGAGGAGGGGGGCGGCTGGCTCCCTGCTCCCCCTGCTTCCAAGGCCGGGAGCATCCGCTCCAGCCCCTGTGTCCCCTGCGACGCGGTGCGCAGCAGCGTCATCACCCCTTCGGCCTCGGCACCCGTCACGGGCACCGGCTGGACGGGGAACTCGGGGTAGCGGTCGGTCCTGAGGGGCAGCACGTCACTGGACACATAACCCGTGGAGTCGAAGCGCGCCCGCCACAGGACGCTGCGCTTGTCCCGGGGGTTCCAGTTCCCGCCGAACACGAAGTTGCCCAGCGAGTAGAGCACCGGCTTGCCCTGGTACAGCTCCATGGACTGGAGCACGTGCGGGTGGCTGCCCAGCACTCCCGCCGCCCCCGCGTCGATGGCCGCGTGCGCCAGGCGCACCTGGTACGGCTCCGGGGTGGTGTTGCCCTCGATGCCCCAGTGGAAGAAGGGCAATACGAGGTCCGCCTGGGCCTTCGCGCTGGCGATGTCCTCGCGCAGCATCCGCTCCATCACCTCCACGTCGGAGAAGTGACCGGCCACGCCCGGCGTGGTGTCCGTGGCGTAGACCTCCCGGGGCTCGATGTTGCGCATGCCCAGGAAGAAGTAGCCCAGGAACGCGACCTTCAGGCCCCCCACGGTGAGGATGGCCGGGCGGCGCGCCTCCGCCAGGGTGCGGCCAGCGCCGAAGTACGGGATGCGCGCGGCCTCCAGGGTGGTGAGGGTGTCCAGCAGGCCCTGCGCGCCGTAGTCCATCATGTGGTTGTTGGCCAGGCTCACCACGCCCACGCGGCCCGCGGTGAGCACGTTCACCAGCTCCGGCCGCGCGCGGAAGTTGAAGTTCTTGGGCAGCTTCACCGTGCTGTCCGTGTACGGGCACTCCAGGTTCACGACGAACAGGTCGCCGGAGTCCACGATGGGCATCACCTCGCGGAAGCCGTACGCGAACATCTCCTCGCGCGTCTTCCCCTTGGCCACCTGATCATCGAAGTACTCCTCGTAGTGGTAGCCCACCGTCACGTCGCCGCCCACCACCAGCGTCACCGGGCGGGCGGGCGCTGGAG
>NZ_RAVY01000212.1:0-15786 GCF_003611625.1 Corallococcus sp. CA054B | reverse complement strand
GGCGGGGGCATGTTCCTGCTGGTGCGCCGGATGATGGCGCCCCTGGGCGCGCTGACGGCGGCGGCGGCGCGGGTCGTGAAGGAAGGGGACTTCAGCGGCACGTTGGACATCCACTCCCGGGATGAGATTGGCCAGCTGGCCACGTCCTTCGGGGACATGATGGCGCGGCTGCGCGCGGTGCTGATGGCGCTGAAGAACTCCGCGCAGGAGCTGGAGGCGACGGCGCTGGAGCTGGCGAACTCCGCGTCGGACCAGAACCTGGCGGTGACGCGGCAGGCGGCGGCGCTGCACCAGACGCAGATCGCCGCGCGGCAGCTTCAGGAGAGCTCGCGGGCGGCGGCGCAGCGGGCCACGGGCGTGCTGCGCGAGGCGGAGAAGGCGGGCGCGGTGGGGCAGGCGGGCGAGTCCGCGGTGGCGGGCAGCGTGGGCGGGCTCACGCACATCCGTTCGCAGGTGGAGCGCATCTCCACCACGGTGTCGGAGCTGCGGCAGAGCACGCGGCAGGTGGGCGACATCACCGGCACGGTGAAGGACCTGGCGGACCAGTCCAACGTGCTGGCGTTGAACGCGGCCATCGAGGCGGCGCGCAGCGGCGAGGCGGGCCGGGCGTTCGCGGTGGTGGCCCGGCAGATGCGGTCGCTGGCGGACCAGTCCGCGACGGCCACGGCGCGCGTGCAGACCATCCTGGCGGACATCGGCCGCGCCATCTCCGAGGCGGTGCAGACGAGCGAGGGCGGCACGCGCGAGGTGGAGGGCGGCCTGGAGCAGGCGCGCGCGGCGGGAGAGAGCCTGCGCGCGCTGGCCGAGGTCATCCAGAACAACAGCGTGTCCGTGAAGAGCATCGCGGACATGGTGAGCCAGCAGGACGCGGGCATCGCGGAGCTGTTCGCCGCGCTGAGCGACCTGACGCGGCTGGCGGACGAGACGGTGGAGCGCGTGGCCACCAGCGCCGTGGCCGCCGCGCGCCTCACCACCGCGTCCCACGAGGTCAGCAACATCGTGGAGCAGTACCGCCTGTGACAGCTGGGCGCGGCGGTCGCGCCCACTCGCGCGGTGACGCCGGGCCCGTGATGGCCCGGTGCGTGGGAGTCCGGCGCTACGCCGCTTCGCCACCGTCGATGGCGTAGGCCGCGCCGGTGATGGGCGCCGCCGCCTCCGACGCGAGGAAGAGGCACATCGCGGCCACCTCCTCCGGCTGGATGATGCGGCCCATGGCGCTCATCGCGGCCAGGGCCTCGCGGGCCTGTCCCTCACTGCGGCCCGTCGTCTTGGTGATGGCAGCCGTCGCGCCCGCGAACATGTCCGTCTCCACCCAACCCGGGTTCACGATGTTCACGGTGACGTTCTTGCGCGCGTACTCCACCGACAGCGCGCGCGTCAGCCCCAGCAGCGCGTGCTTGGACGCGCAGTACGCGGACGTGTACCGCGCCCCGCGCGTCGCGGTGATGGAGCCGATGTTGATGACCCGGCCGCCGCCCGCGGACGCCATGGCGGGCATCAGCTCACGGCACAGCAGGAAGGGCGCCGTCACGTTCACGGCCATCACCTTCGCCAGGTCCGCCGTGGACGTCTTCGTCAGCGGCGCGGACACGGTGATGCCCGCGTTGTTCACCAGCACCCGGGGCGTGCCCGCCGCCAGGATGGTCTTGCACGCCGTGAGCAGCGCGGACTCGTCCGCCACGTCCACCGTGAGCGGGCGGATGCGCTCGCCGCCTTCCTTGCGCAGCGCCTCCAGCGACTCCGCCGAGCGCGCCAGCGCCCAGACGTCGTAGCCCTCGCGCGCGAACGCCAGGGACACCGCGCGGCCAATGCCCCGGCTGGCGCCCGTCACCACCACGGTCTTCGTCGTCTCGTTTGCCATGGACGGACAGCATAGGGCTCCGCGCGTGGATTCGGACTGCGCGTGCGCGACGAAATGCATCATTCGCGATGTCGGGGGCTCTTCAAGACAACACCTACTGCACCGGAGTCCCTTGAACATGAAGTCGCTCAAGCACGGCCTGCTGGCCGCTTCCTGCCTGATGGTCGCGTCCACGTCCGCCCTCGCCGCGGCCCCCACGGGCAAGGCCAACCCGCGCCTCATGGGCACGCGCGCCATCGTCGCGTGCGACGCGGTGGAGAAGTCCTGCGGCGTGGCCAGCATCTCCTTCCCCGCGGGCATCAGCGGCCTGGTGCCCTATGGCCGTCCGGACGTGGCCATCGCGACCATGTTCTACCCGTCGGTGGATGACGCCGAGGCGGTGCTCGCGCGCGTCGACGCGGGCAACACGGCCCAGCAGGCCGTCGACTACGTCTTCTCCGTGGATCCGTACGCGGACTACCGCCAGCTCGCCGTGGTGAAGCTCAACCCCAACGGCACCATCACCGTGGGCCAGCAGACCGGCGCGCAGAACGCCCCGCAGCGCTGCGCGGTGAAGGGCGCGACCTTCGTGGTGCAGGCCAACAACCAGACGACCGCCACCGTCTGCGACGCCATGGCGTCGGCCTTCCAGAGGACCACGGGCAGCCTGCCGCAGCGGCTGCTCACGTCGCTCAAGGCGGGGGCCCGGGTGGGCCACGACAACAACGGTGAGCGCTCCGGCGTCATCCGCGTCTGGACCTCGGAGAACGAGTCGACCTTCTACACGAAGGTGCTGGCGGACGCCGTCGTGCACACCAGCCGGACCGCGCTGAAGGACCTGGAGGTGGAGATGAACCGCTACCAGGCGAGCATCGCGGCACCGTATGCGTCGGACCTCATCCCGCTCGACGCGGAGACGGCGAAGGTCGTGAAGAGCACGCTGTCCGCGGCCGGGTACTACACCGGTGTCATCGACGGGACCTGGAACGACGCCGCCGAGGCGGCGCTGGATGCCTTCAACTGGAACACGCTCTTCTTCCTCAAGCCCACCGTGGTGGTGAACGGCCAGCGGAAGATCGACGGCCCGCTGGTCAATTACCTGCGCAACGTTGACCCGAAGGCGCTCGTGCCCGGCGGGGAGTGAAGCACCGGACCCTCGGCTCCGTTCGCAGTACCTCTGTGGCGGGGCGGTGCATGGTGACATGCATCGTCCGAGCGCCAGGGGGGCTCTTCCAGACACCCTTCACTGCATCCAGGTCCATTGCCCATGAAGACCTTCGCTCGTGGCCTGCTGGCCGCCTCCTGTCTGATGTTCGCGTCCACGTCCGCCCTCGCGGCGGCGCCCACGGGCAAGGCCAACCCGCGCCTCCTGGGCACGCGCGCCATCGTCGCGTGCGATGCGGTGGAGAAGTCCTGTGGCGTGGCGAGCATCTCCTTCCCCGCGGGCATCAGCGGCCTGGTGCCTCATGGCCGTCCGGACGTGGCGGTGGCCTCCATGTTCTACCCGTCAGTGGATGACGCCGAAGCGATCATCGCCCGCACCGATGCGGGCGACACGGCCCAGGCCGCCGTCGACTACGTGTTCACCGTGGATCCGTACGCGGACTACCGCCAGCTCGCCGCGGTGAAGCTCAACCCCGACGGCACCATCACGGTGGGCCAGCAGACCGGCGCGGAGAGCGCCTCGCAGCGCTGCGCCGTGAAGGGCGCCACCTTCGTGGTGCAGGCCAACAACCAGACCACCGCCACCATCTGCGACGCCATGGCGACGGGCTTCCAGAAGGCCAAAGGCAGCCTGCCGCAGCGGCTGCTCACGTCGCTCAAGGCAGGGGCCCGGGTGGGCGGCGACAACAACGGCGAGCGCTCCGGCGTCATCCGCGTCTGGAGCTCGGAGAACGAAGCGGTCTTCTACACGAAGGTGCTGGCGGACGCCGTCGTGCACAGCAGCAAGCACGCGCTGGAGGAGCTGGACGTGGAGATGAACCGCTACCAGGCGGGCGTCGCGGCGCCGTACGCGTCGGACCTCATCCCGCTCGACAAGGAGACGACGAAGGTCGTGAAGCGCGTGCTGCACAAGCTCGGGTACTACCGCGGCCGCATGGATGCGACCTGGAACGACGGCTCCGAGCAGGCGCTGTATGACTTCAACTGGAACAACAGCTTCTTCCTCAAGCCCACCGTGGTGGTGGATGGGCAGCGGAAGATCGACGGTCCGCTGGTCAACTCCATGCGCGACGCGGACCTGGATGCGCTCGCGCCCGCGTCACACTGAGGCACCGGTGGTTTGACGGCCTGGGGAGGGCGACGCCAAGCTCGCGCCATGCCCCGCGCCGACATCACCGACCTGTTCCGCATCGACGACCTGCTTTCCGCCGAGGAGAAGGCAGCTCGCGACGCGGTGGCCCGCTTCGTGGACACGGAGGTGCTGCCCATCATCGGGAAGCACTTCCGCGACGGCACCTTCCCCGCGCACCTCATCCCGGGCCTCGCGGAGCTGGGCGTGCTGGGCGCGAACCTCCAGGGCTACGGCTGCGCGGGCATGAACACCGTCAGCTACGGCCTGGTGTTGCAGGAGCTGGAGCGCGGTGACTCCGGCCTGCGCAGCTTCGCGTCCGTGCAGGGCTCGCTGTGCATGTTCCCCATCCACGCCTTCGGCAGCGAGGAGCAGAAGACGCGCTTCCTGCCGGGCATGGCGAAGGGACAGCTCATCGGCTGCTTCGGCCTCACCGAGCCCGACTTCGGCTCCAACCCCGGCGGCATGCGCGCCCGCGCCCGGAAGGATGGAGACACCTGGGTGCTCAACGGCACCAAGGCCTGGATTACCAACGGCAGCATCGCGGACGTCGCGGTGGTGTGGGCGAAGACGGACGACGGCGGCCCGGAGTCCGTGCGCGGCTTCCTGGTGGAGAAGGGGATGCCCGGCTTCAGCGCGCGGGAGATTCCCGGCAAGTTCTCCCTGCGCGCGTCACGCACCAGCGAGCTGTCCTTCCAGGACGTGCGCGTGCCGGACCGCAACGTGCTGCCCGGAGTCGTGGGCCTTCGTGGTCCGCTGTCGTGCCTCAACAACGCGCGAGCGGGCATCGCGTTCGCGGTGACGGGCGCGGCCATCGCCTGCTTCGAGGGCGCGCGCGAATACGCGCTGGCCCGCACGCAGTTCGACGGCAAGTCCATCGCCGGCTACCAGCTCACGCAGGAGAAGCTGGCGGACATGCTCCAGGAGATCGTCAAGGCGCAGCTGTTGAGCCTGCGGCTCGCGCGCCTCAAGGACGAGGGCAAGAGCAACCCCGTGATGGTGAGCCTGGCCAAGCGCAACAACGTGAAGAGCGCGCTCGACATCGCCCGCGTGGCCCGGAGCATCTACGGCGCCAACGGCATCACGGACGACTACCCGCCCGTGCGCCACATGCTGAACCTGGAGAGCGTCTTCACCTACGAGGGCACCCACGAGGTGCACACGCTGGTGCTGGGCAAGGCCATCACCGGCATCGACGCGTTCGGCTGAGGCGAGCGCGGGGCGTCCGATGGAAGCCGCGCCTCCCCTCGCTCCCGGATGGGAAGGAGGGGAGGGCACGGGAAGGAACATCAGGACTGGGTGCTGCCTTCGTTGGTCGGCTCGCCAGGGGACTCGGACGACGGCTCGGACGCGGGGGCCTCGGCGGACGCCTCGCCCTCCTCGGAACCCTCCGCGGCGGCCTCGGGCTCGTCGGCGACTTCCGGCGCGGTGCCGGAGGCCTCGGCGGCCTGCTGCGCCTTGAGCTCCTCGTCGTTCATGAAGCCGACGGGGTTCTCCTTGCGGTTGAGGAAGCGCACGGCCTTGGCGGACAGCGCGTACATCTGCTCGGCCGCGGCGGCGGGCACCAGTGAGTGCTCGATTTGAGCGGGCTCCGGGCGCTCCACCACGCCCAGCTCGCCGTCCTCCAGCTGCTTGGCCTGGGCGGGGCTCAGCTCCATGCGCCGCAGCTTTCCCTTGCGCGTCATGAAGTAGAACGCCGTCTCGCCCGGCTCCTGGGGCACCTGGGCGCCGAGCACCAGCTCGCGCAGGGCGCGGTCCAGCTCCACCTGCTTCTTGGACTCGGCGCGCTGGTAGGCCTTGGAGCCCGGCATGGGCGGCAGCTTGGGGATGGGCTTCTCCGTGGGCGTGCCCGGACGCGCGTTCGCGCCGAATCCGCCCTGGGGACCGCCCCGGAAGCCTCCGCCCTGACGCGGCGGACCGCCCGCACCGTGACGCGGGGGGCCTCCGGCGCCGCGCGGCGGACCACCACCGCCCTCACGGCGCGGTGGACCTCCGCGGTCATCGCGGCGCGGCGGGCCTCCGGCTGTCCGATTCTCATCACGTCCACGAGGGGCCGGGGCGCGTGGAGCGCTCCCCCGGTTGTCCTCCTGGCGCCGTGGCGCCGAGGGCGTGGAGTCGGACTTCTTGGCCTGCTCCTCGGAGACGAGGCCCGCTTTCAACAACTTGTCTCGCAGGTTCTGCATGGGTTGGGCGTTCTATCCCTTGCACGGCCGCACGCAAGCCACCGCTTGCCGCTCCTGTCCCCCCCACGTAACTTGCCGCCCCCGCCGTCCTGGTCGTGGAGGTTCCGTGAGAAGTCTGACGAAGTCCGCCGCCCTCGCCCTGGTCCTGGCAGCCACCGGCTGCTCCGACCCCGTCGACAAGGCGGCCAAGGCCCGCATCTTCTCGCCGGAGGACCCGCCGAAGGTGGTGGCCTCGGCGAAGGAGAAGCTGCCGCCGGAGGACGTCGCGGACAACCCCCAGGTCTCCCGCCGCATCCTGGGCATGGACGCCGCGGAGGTGACCGAGCGGCTGGGCCCGCACTTCTTCCAGTCCACCCTCAGCTACGAGTGGGCCGGCCCCAACGGGAACAACCCCGTGAAGCTCACGGAGACGCGCTCCTTCCGCGCGGGCCCCGGGGGCGTCAACGGCGACTTCCACGGCGTCCTGGAGAACTCCCGGGACCAGGGCCTGGAGGTGATGCGCGTGAAGGGGCAGGTGTTCGCGCGCAACCGCTACGGCCCCTACCGCCAGCGCCTGCGCGACCGCGGCATGGCCGAGCGCACCCGCACGGAGCTGACGGGCGCCATCCGCGACTTCGACAGCCTCTTCCAGGGCCGCATCAAGCTCACCCCCGCGGGCACCGTCACCTACGAGGGGCGCACCGCGTGGAAGTACAACGTGTCCCTGGGAGCGCCCCAGGAGGGCGGCACGCCGAAGAAGATGCCCGCCGCCTTCACGCCCAAGAACGCGGACGAGACGACGAAGCGCCGCGCCAGCTTCTTCGAGCACCGGCTGCCGCGCTCGCTGGAGGGCGAGGTGCTGGTGGACGCGGCCACGTCCGTCGTCCTCAAGGCCCGGCTGGACGGCCGCATCGGCGTGCCCCAGGAGAAGACCCCGGAGGCCGCGGAGCTGCGCATGACGCTGGAGTCCAGCCTGACGGAGATTGGCAAGGACCCCCAGCTCCAGCCGCCGCAGGACTTCCTGCCGGACGCGGACAAGCCCCAGGGCATCGCGGACGCGCTGGACCACTTCGGCATCCCGCGCACCAAGGCCGGGGACTCGACCGGCACCCCGGGGGCCGCGCCCGGCGCCCCCGAGCCGGAAGACGAGGCCGAGGGCAACTGACGTCACTCCGCCGAGCTGCCCCGAGCTGCCCCGAGCCTCCAGGCCGTTGGAAGCCCCACGGTTTCACGGCCAGGGGCTCGGAGGTGCGCGCGGCCCTTGGGGGCTGTGACGGCCGTGTCCTGCACGGGCCTCCGCCCCAGCCAGGGCCTTCCCGCAAGTGCCTGACGCGGCTGGGGAATCCCCCCTGGCCCTGGCCTTGCTCTGACGGGAGGCCATGTTCCGCTCCGCCCTCCCGCTGGCGTGTGCCGGGCTCGCACTCCTGGCGACCCCGGCCCTCGCCGAACCCGCCCGCAACCTGGGCATCACCGTCGCGCCGCTGGGGGCCTACGTGCTCCAAGGGGACGCGGAAGGGGCGCTTACGGTGGGCTACAGCGCGGGCCTGGGCTGGGCGTACCGCAAGCCGGGGGCGGTCCTGGAGGTGGGCGGCCACCTGGCGTCCGGCCGGCACCTGACGGAGGTGACGCCCATGTCCGTGCGCGTGGTGCCCCTGGGGGACACCCGGGTGCGGCCCTTCCTGGGCGTGGGGGCCAGCATGCTGGTGCCCCACTCACGGCCCCAGTCGGTGGCCCCGGATACGCTGGGAAGCCGCGTGCTCCAGCTGGGCTTCGAGCTGTGCGGCGGCGTGGGGGTGGAGCTGGGGGAGAACCTCTTCCTCTCCGCCGAGGCGCGCTACCAGAACTTCTCCGCCAGGGGCTCCCCTTTCTCCGGGGAGCGACAGAGCTTGCGCTCCACGTTCCTGGGCCTGGGGATGCATCTGTAGCTGTAGCGGGTGGGGCGGGTCGCTACAGACTGGCAGCGGCCTGTTGGAAGAAATTTTGACGGCCCTCTTGCGTCCTCTACAATCCTCGTCGGTTGCGGCCCAGACGCATCTGACATGCTCGGGTGTTCAGGCGTGCACAACGAAGGGAGCGGAGATGGAGCGCAAGGTCGGAAGTAGCACGTTGACCGCGAAAGAGGTCAAGGCGGCGCTGGAGAAGTCCACCACGCTGACGGCCACGGAGGAGAAGGCCCTGCGCATGCGCCATGGCGCGGGCGCTCCCAGCAAGAGCGCGCCACTGCCCCGCGCCGCCGGTGCGAACGCGGAGCTGGCGGACGAGCTGCTCGTCATCGAGATGCAGCTGATGAAGGCCATGCGCGCGCGCACCGGCCAGACGCGCACCGCGGCCAACGCCTCCAAGGCGCCGGCTCGCGAGGTCGCTCCGGCGAACGCGGCGAAGGACAAGATCGTCCGCGCGCTGCGCGCCAAGAAGAAGTAGGGGGCAGCACTCCCTACTGGTTGAGGATGGCCACGAGGCGCGCTCCCGCCTCGGGCAGCGCCAGCGGCGTGCCCGAGACCTCCGTGGCCAGTCCCTCCGCGTCGGCGGCGCCGCCCCGCGCGAAGAGCCCCTTGAGCCAGGTGAAGGCGGCGGGGTTGCGCCAGAAGTCCTCGTTGAACCGCTCCAGCAGGTGCGCGGTGAGCCGGGTCTCCAGGGCCCAGGCCCGCAGGTAGCGGGTGACGTAGAGCTGCGAGTCCACGTCATGGAGGAAGAAGCCCGGGTGCGGCTGCGCGAAGAGCGCGCGGCGCTGGCCGTCGGCGTACTCGTCCGCGCGGTCGGCGGAGGCGCCCTTCGTGGTGAGGGACAGCTCGTAGGACAGCTTCGCGCAGTGGCGGCGCAGCACGGCCAGGGCCTGGAACGCGGCCAGGCGCACGGCGTCCTTCGTCGTGCTGGACGGCAGGCCCAGGTAGCGCTTGAGCCAGGGCGGGGACAGGAGCAGCCGCTCGAAGGTGGCGGCGTAGGCTTCCGTCACGGAGGCGTCGCCCAGGCGGCGCAGCTCCATGGGGGCGTCCGCGTCCACGTGGGCCAGGTGCCACGCGTGGCCCAGCTCGTGGAGCAGGTCGCCCAGCGCGTCCATGCCGCTGCGGGGCTGGAGGACCAGGTGGATTTCGCCAGGCACGCGCACGGCGGCGACGAAGGGGCGTGAGGCCTTGCCGGGGCGAGCCTCGTCGTCCAGGCGGATGCGTCCGCCGGCTTCCGGGTGGAGGCCCCAGTCGGACAGCCAGCGCATCACGGCGGGGACGGTGTCCTCGCGGCGGAAGTAGGCGTCCATCCACGGGGCTCGCAGGGCGTGCTGCACGTCGTGGCGCCGCGCCTCGCCGCCGGGCAGTGGGCGCAGGGTGGGCTCCAGCTTGCGCAGCACGTAGGCCAGCACGTCGCGGTAGGCGTCCTCGGTGCGCTTGAGGGTCTCCTCGGCGGCTTCGGCCAGCTTGCCCGCGTCGATGCCCGTCACGTCCTGGCGCAGCGAGGGGTAGTCCGGGAAGCCCAGCACCTCCGCGGCCTGGAGGGCGGCGTCGCGCCGGTCTCCGTACGGGCCCCGGTGGTCCCAGAGGAAGTTGCCGGCGCCGCGCTCCAGGAGGGCGCGGCGGGAGCGGCTGGGTTCGCGCGGAATCTGGGACAGGGCCTGGGCTAGCGACAGCGTCGTGTCGTCCGCGGGGATGTGGGAGCGGGCCTCCAGCGCGACGACGGCGTCCGCCGCGGGCAGGGCGAGCGACTCCTCCACCTGGGTGGCGATGAGCTCGCGCACGAGCGTGATGCGGCGGATGGCGACGGGGTCGGGGTCGCCCTTGCCCTTCGCGCGGGCGAGCGCTTCGTTGGCGGCGGCGAAGGTCTCCGGCGAGGACAGCTCCGGAAAGGATGCGTACAGGCGGGCGACGGGGAGGTCCGGGGAGAGTCCGGCGCCGTAGCGGTACTGGAGGGTGGCCAGCTCGGCGAGGAAGTCATCCAGCCGCGACCGGACGGAGTGCAGGGGGCGGTCCATGGCGGCGCGGAAGGTAACAGGAAGCCCGAGTCACGGCAGGGAGCACGCGCATAGAGTGTCGCGCCATGTCCTCCGCCCCCGTCGTCTGTCCGCATGCCCCCCTGGAGTCCCTCCTGGAAAGGGGCGGCGCGCGATGAAGCGCCGGACGTTCCGGGCGGAGGGGGCGCACGTGGGCCGTGCCCTGGTGGAGGCGGTGGCGGCGGAGCTGGCGCTGCCGGCGTCGGACGTGCGGCGGCTGGTGGACGTGGGCGCCGTGTACGTGGCGGGGCGGCGCGCGCGGGATGGAGCGGTGAAGCTCCAGGCCGCGCAGGTGGTGACGGTGGTGCTGGAGGAGGCGGGGCAGAGCCCGCTGGAGGCCTCGAAGCCCGCGGTGCCCTTGCGCGTGCTGTTCGAGGACGCGGAGGTCATCGCGGTGGACAAGCCCGCGGGCCTGAACGCGCAGCCCACGGAAGGCCGCGTGGGCGGAAGCCTGGTGGACCTGGTGAGCGAGCACCTGGGCTGGCAGGCGGGGCTGGTGCACCGGTTGGACCGGGAGACGTCCGGGGTGACGGTGTTCGGCAAGACGCCCGCCGCCACCTCCGCGCTGGCCGAGGCGTTCCGGGAGGGCACCGCGCGCAAGCGCTACCTCGCGGCGACGGGGCCGGGGCTTCCGGCGGGTGGCACGGTGGACCTGCCCCTGTCGAAGGACCCGTCCAGGCCGGGGCGCTGGCGGGCAACGCGCGCGGCCAATGGCGTGCCCGCGTGGACGGACTACCGGACGCTGTTCGCGGGGGAGGCGTTCAGCCTGGTGGAGCTGCTGCCCCGGACGGGCCGCACGCACCAGCTCCGGGCGCACCTGACGGCGCTGGAGCACCCCATCCTGGGGGACTCGCGCTATGGCGGGGCCGGGAGCGCGGGGGGCCTGATGGCGCCGCGGTGCCTGCTGCATGCGCACGCGCTGGAGCTGGGGCATCCGCGCACGGGCCGGCCGCTGCGGCTGGAGGCGCCGGTGCCGGAGGACCTGAGGGCGTTCTTCGAGTCGGCGGGCGTGCGCGTTCCGGAGGGGCCCATCGTGGCCTCGGACGCGCCCTGAGAACCTGGAAAACCAGGGCCCTGTGCTGGCGGACAGGATGCCCCCGTCGCGCGCATCGTGTGTAGACTGGGGTCTTCATGGGTGGCGGGAGACACGGCAAGGGCCCACGGACGCCGGAGCCCTCCCTTCGCGGACCGGAGCCAGGCTCGCGAGGAGAGGACGTGCGAGGCGCGGTGGCCCGGATCTGCCGGGACGCTGCTCGGCTGCTCCAGGAGGGGCAGGCGGCGCGGGCGTACTCCGGCTTGGTGTCCGCTAGCCGTTCCCTGCCGATGACGCCCCGGCTCGCGGCGGTGCTGGTCCGGTGCGCGCTGAAGGCGGGCACGGAGCGCGCGGTCATCACCCTGCTGGACGCGGCGATGGTGACGGAGCGGGGCGAGGTGCGCCGCGAGGTCCGCCGCCAGCTGTCGCGGGTGTTGCGGCGCACGGGGCAGGAAGCGCGCGCCGCGGCGGTGCTCAACGGGTTGTTGATGGACGCGCCCGACGACGCCCGGGCCCGCTTCGTGCTCGACGTGCTGCGCGAGCGGGTGGCGAAGGCGAAGCCGGTGCCGTCGCCGCAGCCCCTCGCGGAGGACGAGGAGTCCCGGACGAAGACCGTGGAGGTGTCCGCGCTGGCGCTGTCGGATCCGGAGCTGGGCAACACGGTGGTGGAGATGCCGGTGGTGGCGGTGCCGGCCCCGCAGGCGTGGGCTCCCCGGGCCGCCACGGTGCAGGTCCCGCTGGGCGAGTGGGCAGAACCGGCAAGGACGGCGTCGCGAGGACCGGAGTTCCCCTGGGATGACGAAGGGCCGGGCAAGGCCCGGGTGGTGACGCCGCCACAGGTCGCGAGGACCGTTCCGGAGCCCGTGTCGGCGGGAGCTTCCAGTGCCGGGCTCGCCGAGCCACCCAGGCTTGATGAGGTTGTCGCGAAGGCACCCGACACGGTGCGCCCTGGCGCCGCGGTGCAGGCGCCGGACGATAGGGGCCCCGCGGGCTCGGGTGCATCGTCGTCCGTGGACGCGGCGCCTCGGGTTGAGAGCGCTGCTGGAGAATCGAACGCATCGTCGTCGGTGACCGCCGCGGATGCGCCTTCGGCCGCCGTCGCGCCGCCAAGCGCATCGCCGTCCGCGACGGTGCCTGAACACGTCATCGCGGCGTTGAGCGCACTGGTGTTGTCGGGCGCTGCCAGGGCGCCTGAGCGCGTTGAAACGGCATCATCGTCAGCGGATGCGGCCGAGCACGTCAGTGGAACATCGCTAGAGCGTGCGACGCAGACGCCACTGCTCCCGGATACGGGAGCCGCGTCCGACGACGAGAAGGTCAAGGCGTCGACTGCTGCCGCGCCACCCGCCCCGCCATTGTTCGAGGCGACGCAGGTCTTCGGCAAGAAGCTCGAGGAGGCGCCGCCTGCCGATGCCGCACAGGCCCTCGACGAAAAGCCCGCGTCGCTGAACTCATCCGAGGCCGCACCGGCCGCGATGACGGCGGCATCCTCGAAGACCTCCGGTCCTGAGGAGTCGCGTTCGCCTGCCGCGGTGCTGGTGCCTGGAGCGCCCTCCAAGACCTTCGACGAAGACGAATCGACGTCGGAGCTCCTCCCTCCGCGTCCGTCCGAACCGGCCGCTGGAGCGCAAGCCAAGGCCTCCGGCGAGAACGCATCGGCGTCGAAGAAGCCGTCCCCACGCCAGCCGGACGCGGTGCTGGTGCCGGGTGCGCCAGCGATGGCGTTCGACGAAGAAGAGGCGACCTCGGAGATCATTCCGCCCGAGCGTGTCGAAGCGGAGCAGGGTGCTTCCGCATCAACGCAGTCCCGTGACGGGAAGCCGTCCGTGCCGCGCCGGGCCTCCGTGCTGGTGCCCGCCACTTCGAAGCCCGCGTTCGACGAAGAGGAATCGACTTCGGAAGTCGTCTTCCCGCAGGCGGACTCCGCCGCGCCCCGGCGCGACTCCACGCGCGTCCCCTCGGTGAAGCCCTCCGAGCCTGCGGCTTCGGATGCGCCTGCCTCGGCACGCACCGCGGACGAGGGCTCGGAGCGGGCCCAGTCCCAGCGCCAGGAGGCCCAGCTCATCGCGCGCAGTGCCTGGCGCGAGCTGGCCCAGCTGTACCTCAAGCGCGCGGACCGCGCGAAGGACGCACCCGAGCGCGCCGAAGCCCTCACGCGGCTCGCGGAGGTGATGGAGAACGAGCTCCAGGACTCCGCGGGCGCCGCGCGCATGTACCGGGAGATCGTCGAGCTGACCGGTGAGCGCACCGCGTTGCGTGAACAGGTCCGGCTGTTGTCGCAGCGGGAGGACGCCTCGCTCGTGCGCCGTGCGCTCGATGACGCGATCTCCCGGGCGAGGACATCGCGGGCCCGCGCCGTGGCCCTGCTGACGCGGGGCGAGCGGCAGCTGAACATGGGCAACCCCGCGAAGGCGCGCGAGGACTTCGAGGCGGCGGATGCGCTCGTGCCCGGAATGCTGCCCGTGCTCGCGGGGCTGGTGCGCAGCGTCTCCGACGACGAGCGCTTCGCCCAGGTCGAGCGTCTGCGCGCCGCTTGTGCCGCCGCGCCGCGCCGCGCGCCGGATCGCCTGGAGGCGCTGCGGGTGCTCGCGCAGACCGCGGAGGAGTCCCTGGGCGACCTGCGCATCGCGCAGTGGGCCTGGGCGGAGGTGCTCGCGGAGAGCCCGGACAATGATCAACCCCGGGAGCACCTGCTGGCGCTCGCGCGCCGCCTGGGCGACCTGCCCGCGCTGAGTGCGCTGCTGCACGCGCAGCTCGCCCGAGAGCCTCGGGGGCCGGCCGCGCGCAAGGCGCACCTGGAGCGGGTCGCCACGCTGGAGGCGATGGGCGACGCGGGCGCGGCGCTGGCGGAGCTGCGCCAGGCCGTGCGCTTCGAGCCGGGACACAAGGAAGCCTGGCTGCTGCTCGCGGACCGCTGCACCGAGCGCGAGCAATTCGGCGAGGCCGCCTGGGCGCTGGAGAACGCGGCCACCGCGACGGAGGACGACGAGGAGCGCCAGCACACGTGGGAGCGGCTCGCGCTCTTCTGCCGCGAGGTGCTGCACAACACCGAGAAGGCTCGCCTCTACGCGCGCCGCGCCGAGAGTCTGCGCAAGTCCCGCGAGCAGCGCGCCCGTCCGCCGTCGCCGGAGCCCGCGCGTCCGGCGTCCTCGCAGGCCGGCGGGGTGCCGCCACCGTCGGTGCTCGTCGCGCCGCCGGTCGCCACGGGCCGAGTGCCCGCGGCGAAGCGCAAGGACCTGTCCGACGAGGTTACGTCCAACACGGACGTCCCGTCGCTGCTCCAGGCGGAGGAGGCACCGGAGAAGCGCCCGGCCGGGGCTCCAGGTGCCAGCGCGACTTCGCGCAAGGGGCGCGGCAACGCGGCAGGCGAGGAACTCGACGCGGCTCCTGGCAACAAGAAGAGAGGGCGCGCAGGGGCGCGGAGTGACGCGGCTGAGCGATCCAAGGCCCCCTTGGGACGTCACGCTCCGGTAGACGCCGCATCGCCGTCCACGGAAGCACCTCGGCAACCCAGGGCGCCCTCGGGACGTCATGCGCCGGTAGGAACCTCACCGTTCTCCACGGATGCCGCCCGCCAGCCGAAGGCTCCATCCGGAAGCCACGCGCCTGTCGGTACCGCGGCGCCAGGCACGGATGCAGCGCGCCAGCCAAAGGCTCCATCCGGTAGTCACGCCACCGCAGGCACTGCTTCATCGAGCACGGAAGCACTTCGCGACCCGAAGGCCCCGTCCGGCCGTCACGCCTCCGTCGGAGCCACGGCATCCAGCACGGACGCCGCAAGCCAGCAGAAGGCCGCGTCCAACCGTCACGCCCCCGTCGGAGCCACGGCATCCAGCGCGGACGACGCAAGCCGGCAGAAGGCCTCGTCCGGCCGTAATGCCCCTGTTGGCGCCACGGCATCCAGCACGGACGCCGCAAGGCAGCCGAAGGCACCCTCCGGAAGCCATGCGCCGGTGGGGACTTCATCGCGAAGCACGGACGCCACCCGCCAGCCAAAGGCCCCGTCCGGCCGTCACGGCGCGGTCGCGAGCACGTCGCCAGAAGCAGAGCCCCTCCGTCGCGCCGCGAAGGCGCCAGCGGAGAGCCCTGTCTCCCTCTCGGAGTCCGCCCCCGCTCCCAGCGGCAGGACACGGGCCGCGAAGCCGTCTCGCGGTGACTCGGCCCAGGAATCCGGCCCCACGCAGGACGACGCAACCTCCTCGCCCGACCGCAAGCCGCGAGCCTCCGCCACGCCTCCGCGCGAGAGGACCACGGCCTTCGGAGCCGCGCTCCTTCCAGACGCGGAGCCCGAAGCCCCTGCGTCGAGCAAGGCCGCCTCCACTGCGTCCACCTCCGAGGACAACGCCCGCTCCTCCAAGCACGCGGGCACGCAGGTCCGCGAAGCTCCGTCCCGCGTGGAACGCGCCCCGCGCGCCGGACACGCGCCCCGGGTCCCTCTCTCCGCCAGCGGCGTGGAACCCCCCGCCGCCCCCCCACCCC
>NZ_RAVY01000211.1:0-16081 GCF_003611625.1 Corallococcus sp. CA054B | reverse complement strand
CGCGATGGCCGCTCCGTCGTCCGTGGGCACCCAGCAGTGTGTCTGTGGGAAAAACTGTGGCGATGAAGGACGACAACGCTTCCCTGACACCCCGGCCCTGCCCCATTTCCACGACCTCCCCGCGATGGACGCACATCCCCTGCAACTGTCCTGCCGTCCCACGAAAGTCCGCCCGCGACACCCCGGCATCGTCCGGGCGTAGGGCGTAGACTGAAGGGGTGACATCACGACAGGCATCAGCACCCCGGTTGAGCCGGATGGCGGACCTCTTCACCAAGGCGGTGGAGCGCAGCAAGGAGGGGTTGCTGACCCTCTCGTTCAAGCCGGACGAGCTGTACCGGGTGCCCACGGACGACGGAGCGGCCATCGCGCTGGGGCGCTACCACCCTCGAGGGGAGCGCCGGTTCGCGGAGCCCGTCCTGCTGTGCCACGGGCTGGGAGCCAACCGCTTCCACATGGACTTCAACGAGCAGTACAGCCTGGCGCGCTACCTGGCGCGGGCGGGGTTCGAGACCTGGGTCATCGAGCTGCGCGGCCGGGGGCTCGCCGGGGCCTGCGCGGACTGGAACTTCGACGACCAAGCCGAGCACGACGTGAGAACGGCTTTGCGCACCGTGATGTCCACCGGTGCCCAGCAAGTGCTCTGGGTGGGCCACTCCAAGGGCGGCCTGATGCTCTACGCCCACCTGGCCAGGAACCCCCAGGCGCCGGTGAAGGCGGCGGTGTCCCTGGGTGCGCCCTTCACCTTCGCGGTGCAGCCGGGCCTGCGGGCGTTCGTGCAGCGGGTCGAGCCCGTGCTCAAGCTCAAGGTCATCCCCACCCGGCGCGTCACCAGCATCGCCTTCTTCGGGGCGCCTCCAGGGCCGCTCACCCGGTACATGATGCTGGCGGACAACATGGATCCGCAGGTGGTGCGCTGGGCGCTGGCCAACGTGCCGGCGGACGTGGCCGGGGGCGTGGGACGGCAGTTCGCCCGGTGGATCACCACCAGCCAGTTCACCACGTTCGACGGCAGCTTCGACTACCGGGAGCCGCTCGCCGGGGTGAGGATTCCCTTCCTGCTCATCGCCGGCAGCCGGGACCTGCTCGCGCCGCCGCTGGCGGTGGCCCGGGCGAAGGAGCACCTGGGCGGCCCCGTGAAGATGCTGGTCGCCGGGCGCGGCCACGGCTTCGCGGCGGACTACGGCCACGCGGACCTGATTCTGGGCCGCAAGGCGCCGGACGAAATCTTTCCCCAGGTGGAGGCCTTCCTGTCCTCCAACGCCACCCCGCTCTAGCCCCCTCGCTCCAGGGGGAAGCCCTCCGGGCGCGGGTTGTCCGGGCCCGCCTTGGCGTGCTACCCGGAAGGCCGTCCCATGGGCCCATCCGTTCGCTTCCCATCCCGGCCGTGACGTCCCGCTTGAAAGCCCAGCGGCCCGGCACCACCGTGGAAGGTCCCCTGTCCCCTCCCCCGAGGCCTCCGCGCATGCGTCCCGCTTCCTTCCGCGCCTCCCTGCTGTCGTGGTCCGCTGCTCTCACCCTCGGAATCCTGGGGCTGACGGGCTGCCGGCCGCAGGCCCAGGAGGGGCCGGACCCCACGGTGGTCGCCACCGTGAACGGCGAGTCGCTCAGCCGGGCGGACTTCGAACAGGAGCTGGCGCGGGAGCTGGCCACCACGGAAGGGCCGGAGCCCACGCCGGAAGAGGTGGAGCCCTTCAAGCGGGCGCTCGTGGACACGCTCGTGAAGCGGATGCTGCTGCTCCAGGCGGCGAAGCAGAACAACATCGCCGTGACGCCCGAAGAGGTGGACCGCGGCGTGCTGCGGCTGTCTGGCGACTACCCGGCGGGCAACTTCAATGAAGTGCTCGCCCAGGGGCAGCTGTCCATGGCGGAGCTGCGCGCGCGCGAGGCGAGCCGGCTCACCATCGAGAAGCTCTTCACCCACCACGTCTATTCGCGCGTGGCGGTGACGGAGGAGGAGCTGCGCGCGTACTACGCGGCGCACGAGGCGGACTTTCAGGAGCCGGAGGAGGTCCACGCCGCGCAGATGGTGGTGAAGGGGCTGGACGAGGCGCGCAAGCTCCAGGCGCAGCTCAAGTCGGGCAAGAAGTTCTCCGACCTCGCGCGGCGCTATTCACTCAGCGCGGACGCCAAGGTGGGGGGCGACCTGGGCTTCTTCCCCCGGGGACAGATGCCTCCGGCCTTCGACGAGGTGGTATTCAAGCTGGGGGTGGGGCAGGTTTCGGACGTGGTGTCCACGGAGTACGGCTACCACCTGTTCAAGGTGCTGGAGCGCAGGTCGCCGAGGAAGCGGGAGCTGGTGGAGGTGCGCTCGAAGGTGGAGGGGCGTCTGCTGGAGGCCAAGCGGGCGGCGGCGCAGGAGGCCTTCGAGAAGGAGCTGCGCGACAAGGCCCAGGTGGTGGTGAACGAGGCCACGCTGCAGACCATCCGCGGGCGGCCGGCGCCGCAGGCGGCGAAGTGAAGGACTTTTCCGGGAGCGGGCCTGTTGGGCTCCCGGCGTTTGTCTCAAGAGGGTCGTTGCGATGAAGAACCTGGTGGCGTTCCTGGCGGCGGTGATGCTCTTCACGGGGGCGACGTCCGCCCGCGCGGAGCTGGTGGACAAGGTGGCGGCGGTGGTGAACCGCGACATCATCCCGCTGTCGGAGGTGCAGCAGCGCGCCGCGCCGGAGCTCCAGCGCGTGAACTCCGAAATCGATCCGCACAAGCGCGCCGAGGCCCGCGCGCAGCTGATGAAGACCGCGCTGGACACGCTCATCGGCGAGAAGCTGATGGAGTCGGAGGTCCAGCAGCTGGGCATCACCACCTCCGAGGCGGAGGTGGATGAGCTGGTGCAGGACGTGCTCAAGCAGAACAACGTCAGCGACATGAGCCAGTTCGAGCAGCTGCTCAAGAACGAGGGCTTCACGCTCGCCGGCTACAAGGACATGCTCCGCAAGCGCGTGGTGCGCGACAAGCTCCTGCGCATGAAGGTGGGCCCCAAGGTGAAGGTCACCGAGGAGGACCTGAAGGCCGCGTACACGCAGTACACGCGCATGGAGAGCGAGGACGTGGAGGTGCACGCCCGCCACATCCTGGTGCAGGTGGACGCCAAGGCCACGCCAGAGCAGGTGGCCGCCGCGAAGCAGAAGGCGGAGGGCATCGCGCAGGAGGCTCGCCGGCCGGGCATGGACTTCGCGTCCCTGGCGCGCGCCCGCAGCGAGGGCCCCAGCGCGGCGGACGGTGGCGACCTGGGCTACTTCAAGCGCGGCGTGATGGTGCCCGCCTTCGAGAAGGCCGCCTTCAACCTCAAGGAGGGTGAGGTCAGCGAGCCCATCCGCACCAACTTCGGCTGGCACATCCTGAAGGTGGAGGAGCGCCGCAACGTGGCCGTGGCCTCCTACGAGGAGATGAAGCCCAAGCTGGAGTCCAAGCTCCTCAACGAAAAGACGGAGAAGTTCCTGGACCAGTACGTCCAGGAGCTGCGCTCGAAGGCCAACGTCGAAGTGAAGATGTGAGCGCGGTGGCCACGGCGGACACGCGCCCCCGCGTGGGCATCTCGCTGGGGGACGTGTCGGGCATCGGGCCGGAGGTGACGGCCCTGGCGCTGGCGAAGCCCGCGGTGCGCCGCGCGCTGGTGCCGGTGGTCTTCGGCGACGGGCCCACGCTGGAGGGCTTCCCCCTCTTCCGCCGCTTCCCTCGCGTGGCCCTGGAGGACCTGGGCCGCACGACAGGGCCCGCGGTGGTGGAGGTGACGCACCTTCCGCCGAAGCACCGCGTGCCGGGCAAGCCCACGCGTGAAGGCGGCGAGGCGCAGTACGCGTACGTGCGCGCCGCCATCGACGCGATGCGCGCCGGGACGGTGGACGCGCTGTGCACCGCGCCCGTGTCGAAGGAGGAGATTTCGCGCGCGGGCATCCCGTTCATGGGCCACACGGAGGTGCTGGCGGACGCGTTCGGCGTGGACGTGTTGATGATGATGGACGGGCCGCGCGTGCGCATCGCGCTGGCGACGAACCACGTCCCCATCTCCGCGCTGCCCAAGCTGCTGACGGTGGAGAAGCTGGTGGCGCAGCTTCAACTGCTCTCGCGCAGCCTGGAGCCGGTGGTGGGCCGCAAGCCGCGCATCGCCGTGCTGGGGCTCAACCCCCATGCGGGCGAGGGCGGGATGCTGGGGCGCGAGGAGGTGGAGGTGATTGGGCCCGCCATCCGCCTCGCGCGGGCGAAGCGGGTGGATGCGCACGGGCCCATCCCCGCGGACGGCCTGTTCGCGCGGCCCGATGAGGTCGGCGCGAAGTACGACGTGGTGCTGGCCATGTACCACGACCAGGGGCTCATCCCGGCCAAGGCGCTGGACTTCGAGCGCACGGTGAACGTGACGCTGGGCCTGCCGGTGCCTCGCACGTCGCCGGACCACGGCACAGCCTATGCGATTGCCGGCACGGGGACCGCGAGCTGCGTGCCCATGATGGAGGCCCTGCTCAAGGCGGCCCGGCTTTCTTCGAGCCCCGGGCGAGTTGCGCGTCCAGGTGTCTCGCGAGGTCCTCGCCGTCCTCCTTCGGGTCGATGAGCTTCGCGTGCGTGCCCCGCGCCGTTGAGTCGGGGACCACGAGCACGGTGACCTTCCCCGTGGGGCAGTGACCCAGGCAGGACGCGGGGATGAGCTGCGTCTTGTCCGCCAGGCCGTGGGCCTTGAGGGCTTCACGCACCCGGCGCGGAAGGTCCACCCCGCCCGCGTCCACCGGCAGCCTCATCAGGCAACGGTGACACAGGTGCAACTCGATGGGGTCTGGGTCCTCCCGCGCGGCCATGCGCCAATCTAACGCTGGAACCGCTTGTCGAGCTTGTTGAGCTGGCTCGACCAGCCCATGGACGTCCGCTTCGTCCACTCCTCGCTGTGCATGGTGTCGATGGTCACGGTCATCCGCACGGTGTTGCCGCTCACCTGGAGTTCCACCACCGAGGAGACGTTGTACGGCGCGACGCCGGGGATGAAGTCCACCGCGTGCCGGTACGCGAGCCGCGTCTTTGGCGTCAGCTCCGTGTACGTGAGGCTGCTCGGGGTGGAGAGGGGCATGCCCGCCTGCTTCATGAAGGCGACCTGTTCCGGCGCGGTGGCGATCATGTCGTAGCGCAGCAGGCCTTCCGGACGGGCGTCCAACTCGTGCACCTTCACGGAGAAGCCCTCCGGGCCCCACCAGGACTCGAAGCCGTCCTTCGTGGTCCACAGCTCCCAGACCTCGTCGAGCGTCGCTGTGTAGCTGCGGTCGAAGGTGACGGTGCTGCGGTTGCCGGTTGCGGTCATCATGGGGGTTCCTCCTCGGATTTGGGGGCGTCCGTGCGTGCCTTGCGTCTCCGTTCGAGCGCCTGGCCGAACCGGTCGAGGCGGGCCTCCCAGAGGCCGCGATACCCGGTGACCCAGGCATCGAGCTCCTGAAAGGGCTCCGGGCGAAGCGAGTACAGCCGCTTCGTGCCCTCGGGGCGGACCTGGACGAAGCCCGCCTCCTGGAGGATGCCCAGGTGACGGGAGACACCCGACTGCTGGATGTCCACCCGGGCTACCAGGTCGTTCACCGACAGCTCACCGTCCTTCAGCGCCTCGACGATGCGGCGGCGCGTGGGGTCGGCCAGGGTCTGGAAGACGTCAACATTCATGGATGAATATATACATATCCGTGAATGTTTTGATTGTCCAGGGAGCTAGAAGACGAAGGGGTAGTGCACGGGGGCGTTCATGGCGACGCGGTGCACGGGGAACTTCCAGCCGCGCACCTGGTCCTCGATGCAGCCGGCGAGCGGGGAGCCCTTCAGGGCTTCGGTCTCCATGGCGACGCCGGAGACGGAGCCGGCGGTGTCCACGGACCAGCGCATCTGGAAGCGGCCGCCGTTCTCCAGCGCGGTGCCGGCCTTGAAGTTCTGGACGCAGGTGGCGATGGCGGGCTGGTTCGTGACGACCACGTTGGTGATGTCCGAGGGCGCGAGCTGCTCGCGCTCGGAGGTCGGTGCCGGCGGGATGTAGACGGTCTTCTCCTGGGCCTGCTTCTGGGCGGAGGCCTCCGGGGACTCCGCTTCGTCGGTGAAGCCGAGCTCGCGGGCGAAGTCCTCGTCGATTTCGGATTCGGGCTGCGCGGCTTCCTCGGCCTCGGCTTCGGCGGCGGCCTGACGGGCCTGGGCCATCTCCTCCTCGGAGATCTCGCTGCCGAAGGACATCTCACGGACCTCGCTGGTGTCCTCGGGCGCCTCAAGCGTGGCCGCGCGCTGGGCCACGGGGGCCTTCTTCGGCGTCACCGGCGCGGGCTGCGTGGACGGCTTGGGGTCCGGGGCCAGCGTGTGCAGGCCGGTGGTCAGGCCCGCGCTCGCGGGGCCCGCGAGGGCGGGCGTGTTCGGCGTGAGGGCCTGCGCGGCGCGCTGTGCGTCCGTCAGCGCGGGCGTGTTCACGGCGCCCGCGATGGACTGCGAGAGGTCCGGCGTGGCCGGCTGGCTGCCCACGAAGCCCTGCGTGCCAGGGATGCCCGGCAACGCGCCCACGAGGCCCTGAGCGCCCGAGGCGGTGGCGTGCACGGCCCCGGTCCCCCGCTGAGCACCGGTAAGGCCCTGCGCGCCCGGGAGGCCCGCGGCGTGCGGCGTGCCAACGGCGCTGATCAGGGACTGAGCTTGCGACGCGGGCTGCGCCTCCTCCTTCGACGTGAGGCGCAGACCCGCGACGACGAGGAGGCCCGCGGCGAGCGCGCCCATCGCCACGGCGCTGACGAAGGACATGGGGCTCATGCCGAGGATGCGCGTGGACGCATCGGCGATGGCGGGCGGCGGAGGCTCGGGCGCCACGGGGGCGTACGGCATCCACGGCTGCGGCGCATAGGCCTCGGCCGGAGAGCCGGGCGTGGCCCAGGCGGGAGACGGCGGCGCGGCATCCCACGACGTCACGGCGCCGCAGGAGTTCTCCTGCGAAGTGTTGGACGAGGACTCATCCGCGCGCAGCCACTCCGGGATGACGATGTTGGCGGCCTCGGCGGACAGCGTGAGCTGGGGCTCCGCGTTGTCATTGGAAGGAGGCGGCAGCGACTGGAGCCAGGACTCCTCCGTGGAGGCCAGGTCGAGCAGCGTGCGCAGGGGGCCGGTCGCGAAGGACTCCGGAACGATCTCCTCTTCTTCGGGAGTCTCGGAGGAGAGCGCGCGATCCAGGCACGCATCCAGCTCGGCTTCGAAGGTCTCGGGATCGCGGGAGAAGTCCGAACCGCCCACCTGCGCCCGCGAAGACACATCGCCCGTCAGTAGCTCGCTCACGCCACCCTCCCCGCCGCCCATACAGCGCCAGACCGCCCCAACCACGACTCACTGCCAGGGGGCCGATGTTAGGAACGACCCCCGTTCGCGCCACCGCGAGCGTCCAGCCGTGAACGCTCCAGCGGCCATTTGCCCCCGCGCGAGGCCCGAAACGTAAAGCCCCGCACTCCACACTGTGCGCCGGTGTGCCGACAGGGTTCGGCTTTCCACTGCCAACCCGCCATGTCAGGAGGGGGAAGCGGATCGACGCCCTGGCCACGGAGCCCCGGCCCGTGGGCGCGGAGAAGCTCAAGGGCAGTGACTACCTGCGGATCCGCATTGGCGACTACCGCGTCATCTACCAGGTCGAGGACGGCCGGCTCGTGGTGTTGATCGTCGAGCTGGGCCACCGGCGGGAGATCTATCGCTAGCCGGTTTCTTCGCCTTCTTCGTGAGCCCCAGCTCCGCCTTCACCTGCTTCCACGCGACGCGCGGCTGGCCCTCGGATTCCCGGCGCGCGGCGTCCGCCTTCTGGATGTCCCGCCGGTCCTCCAGTGCCTCCAGCGCCTGGAGGTCCTCGAACGGAATCACCGCGACCAGCTTCTTGCCGTGCCGGGTCAGGACGAGCCGCTCCTTCCCGTAGGCCGCCCGGTTGAGCAGCTCCGCCAGGTCGTCGCGCGCTTCGGTGATGCTGACTTCCATCATGGCCGTTCCTCGGGAAACGTACGTTCCGTACATATTATACGGAACGTCCCGACACGGCGCTCCACCTCAGTACCGAGGGGTGCCCGCCTTGGGCGTCAGGTTGCTGGGCGGGGCCTGGACGCCGTTCACTCGCAGGCCCGCGTGCATGAAGGACGGCGCTCCCTGGAGGAAGGCCGCTGGGAAGTTGAGCGCGGGCTGGGATTCGTCATCCAGCGCCTTCACCTGCTCCGGCGTGAGCTTCACGTCCAGCGCGCCCAGGTTGTTGTCCAGCTGCTCCAGCGTGCGCGCACCCAGGATGGTGGAGGCCACTCCCGGCCGGCCCTGCACCCAGGCCAGCGACACCCGCGCCACCGAGGTGTTCTGCTCCTTCGCCACGCGCTGGAGCACGTCGATGAGCTTGTAGGTCTTCTCGTTGAGCGACGCCTCCGCCCACGCGCCCCGGTCCGCCTTCTGCTTGCCCGCGTTCTCCCGCGTGTACTTGCCGCTCAGCACCCCGCTGCGCAGCGGCGACCACGGCGTCACTCCCAGCCCCAGCTCCCGTGCCATGGGAATGAGCTCGCCCTCCACCGTGCGCTCCAGCAGTGAGTACTCGATCTGCAACGCCACCAGCGGCGCCCAGCCCCGGAAGAAGGCCGTCACCTGCGCCTGCGCCACCTTCCACGCGGGCGTGTCGGAGAAGCCCACGTAACGGACCTTGCCCGAGCGCACCAGGTCGTCCAGCGCCCGCATCGTCTCCTCGATGGGCGTGTTCGCGTCCCAGGCGTGCATCCAGTACAGGTCGATGTAGTCCGTCTGAAGCCGGCGCAGCGACTCATCGCACGCCGCCATCACCGACTTGCGTCCCGCGCCGCCGCCGTTCGGATCCTTATCGAAGAGGTTGCCGAAGAACTTCGTGGCGATGACCACCCGGTCGCGCTTCGCGGGGTGCTTCCCGATGTGGTCCCCGATGATCTTCTCCGCGTGCCCGAACGTGTACACGTTCGCCGTGTCGATGAAGTTCCCGCCCCGCTCGATGAAGCGGTCCAGGATGGCGTTGGACGTCTCCACGCTGCTGCCCCAACCCAGGTCCTCGCCGAACGTCATGGCGCCCAGGCAGAAGGGACTGACGCGCAGGCCGGAGCGGCCCAGGGTGACGTAGTGGTCGAGCGACATGGGCGGTTCCCTCGCGGATGGAAGAGCGCGCGGAGCCAATCCCAGACGCCTCCACCGCGCCAACCACCCTCCCCTGGGGACGTCAAACGTCAGACACGCTCCCGCGCCCATCCGATCAACGCAGGACATCCGCGCGCTTCAGAGCTCCTGGCGCTCCTCCAGCGCGCAGCCATACACCGGCGTGCCGCCTCCCTCGCCGTCCTCGCGCAGCACGCGCTCCAGCGCCTCGCGCCCCGGGCTGTCGCCCACGTGCGCCATCACCTCCGCCAGCTCCGCCAGGCTCGCCCGCGTGCAGGTGCACTTCGGATGCGCGAGCATCACCAGCACCGGACGTCCGCTCCCACGCGTCAGCCGCGCTCCCTCCGGCCACGTCGCCGCCGTCACGGGCGCGACTCCCGGCGTCATCGAGTACCGGGCCAGCGCCACGACGCCCGTGCCGATTCCGCCCAACCACAGCGCTCCCGCGAGCAGCAGCCAGCCCCGGGTAGAAGGCCCCTTCATTCCGAGCGACTCCTGGGAGGTGTCCGTCCCCCGTGACGCTACCGGCACCCGCCCCGGCGGCGTCGCGCCCTCAGGGCCGGGTCCGTGTCCGGTGCCCGTGTTCCCCGACAGACCGACGTGCGACAGGGGGGCGATCCCCACGGCCTCTGGTGGAACGCGGAGAGGGCGGACCTCTTCAGGACCGCGCCGGACGTAGCGCCTGGAGGCACCACGGGCGGCGCGGTGTCGTCCCGCGGGTGGGGGTCAGCCTGCAATGACTAGCGGTGGTATGCGTGCTGGCGGTCCGCGTGGTGTTGCAGCTGGCGCCGCGCGGCCTCGAAGGCGTCGGTGACGGCCTGGTAGGCATCCGCGTGGGCCGCGAGCTCCGCCGGCTCCCGGTCCGCGATGATGTCCCTGCCCGGCACGTGCAGCTCCACTCGCACGTGGAAGTGGTGCCCCTGGGCGTGGTGGCGGTGTGGCTCCTCCACCACCACGTTGCAGCCGGTGATGCCGTCGTAGAACTGCTCCAGCTTGTCCGCATGATCGCGGATGTGCTCGTTGAGGGTGTCGCTCGTCTCCATGCCCCGGTAGGTGATTCGCAGTGCGCGCTTCATCGTCCGCCTCGGGTAGGGCTCCGTGCTCTGGAGCCGGTGTGGATTCAAGGCTTTGCATGAGCCCGGCCAACGTCCCGGGCCCACGAAACACCTATAACGGCCCCCTTTTGACGGGGCATGACGGGACACGCGCCCCGCTGCATGGGGCACGTTGACTCATGGCAGTTTGCGCAAGCGAGGCAGCAGCTCCGCTACTGGCCGCCCCACCTCCTCCGCGTCCAGGTACACCTGCACGGCGTGTCCCACGCCCTCCACGGGGGCATCGAAGTAGTTGCGCTTGTTGGGCACCACCCACGCGAACCCCGTGCGCGGAAGGACGAAGCTCGGCGCGTTGCCGTAGGTGAGGAAGCCTCCGGTCCGCTCGCCCACCATCGGCGCGCCCGTCGCGCGGTGCAGGGCGTACGCGCCGCTCTCCCCCGAGGACCCGGAGTTCCGATCCACCAGCACCACGATGCGCCCCTTGAACGGCGTCTTCGCGTGGCCCTCCACGCGACCGCTGTCGAACACGGGCCGCGAGGGCTCCGGCTTCACCGGCCACTTCGAACGGATGGCGTCACGTTCGGCCTTCGCCTCCGGCGTGTCCAACCGTCCATCCATGGCCTGCCGCTGCACGCGCGAGTTCCATTCGAAGCATGGGTAGAAGGCGCCGTGCATCCACACCTCGCCGGAGGAGAACCACGGCCCGCGCACCATCGTGTCCAGCCACTGGTACACGTAGCCGTCGTTGCCGCCGCCGTTGCCCCGGAGGTCGAACACCAGCAGCTTGTGCTTGCGGTGCTTCGGCGCGTCCGCGACGAACTGGCGCAGCCCGGCCTCCGCTTCCGGCGGTCCTGAGAAGCGACGGATCGTGATGATGCCCACGTCGCCCTTCGGTTCGTACGTGTACGTGTCCGTCGGCTCGAACTCCCGGGCCGGACGCGAGGGGCGGACCGTGAGCGGCACTGACGTGGCGCCGCACGGGAGCGTCCTCGTATCGCCTCCGCCTCGCGCGGACACGGTGAGCCGCTGTGCACGGGAGCCATCTGGCTTCAGCACCGGCGCCACCCGCAGCGTGTCCGCCTGCGCGCCGTCCACGGCGTTCGCGTCGCAGGACGTGAGTTGAAGTCCCGCGGGTGCGTCAGCCTGGTACTCGCGGAACGCGAGCCGGGGCTCCTCGCGCAGCAGGCCCAGGAGGCCGGAGGGACCGAAGTGGTTGTCCGTCAGTGCCTCGCGGACGGCGATGGTGGGCGTGAGCACGCCGTCCTGGAAGGACACGGTGGGCCCGGACGCGGCCAGCTTCGCGCTCCAGTCCTGGAAGAAGGCATCCGGATCAAAGTCGCGGTGCGCGAGCAGCTCCGGCCAGCCGGAGTACGTGGTGCGCAGGAGCTGGTGCAGGAAGCGCACGTCCTCCGCCAGCGCGGCGCTGTCCACGCGCGTGTCGGGCGTGGGCTTCGGGCGGCGGAAGGCCTCGTGCAGCACGGGGCTCTCCGGGTCGTAGCAGTACGCGGCGCCGGTCGTCCGCGAGTCCAGGTAAGGGGAAGGGGCCGCCGTCAGCAGGCCTCCGACGAGGAGGAAGAGATGCATGCCCGGATTACGACGCGGCCCCTTGAGCCATTGCCAGAGACGCGGCCCAGTGACTCACGGTGAAGCGGCCTCGCTTCAGCTCGGAGACGGGATGGGGGCGCGGCCGGGCTCGACGACCTGCGGCCCACGACCGGGGAACTGCACACCCTCGTCGGATTGCTTCTCCTGCTCCTTGTGCAGCAGCCGCGCCTGCGCGCGGGTGCGGTGCAGCCCCTCGCCCAGCAGCTCATAGGCCCGGTGGAGGAAGAAGGACGCGCCGCTCAGGGCGAAGATGGAGGCCACGAAGCGCGTCTGCCGGGGACGCACCGTGGCGGAGATGAGGAAGGACGCGGCCACCCACGGGCTCAGGCAGAAGGGGCAGTCCAGCAGCTCGCCCATCACGCGACGGAACCCCGTGCCCCGGGCCTGCTCGCTCACCTCGCCCGCGCTGGCGTTGCCCTTGAATCGCGTGAACGGGGCGCGCACCACCGCCGTGACCTTGTCCGCCGCCACCACCCGGGTGACGACGTGCGTGGCGGCCCCGAACAGTGCCAGGTCGCCGCCGCTGAAGCGCTCGGGGAGGCGCCGCCCTGTTGCTCCCATCCAGCCCAGGAAGCCCAGCACGGTCGTGCTGAAGGTCCCTATCAAGACGCCATACGAGCCCAGCGGGTGGATCTCCGAGTCGTACCCTTCGAACGGTCCCGTCTCCTGAAGCGCTTTCATGGGGTGCACAGCCTCCCTTGCCGCGAAAGCTGTGCATTCCCCCGTGTTCGAAGCATCCAGGCGGACAGGCGCGCGGGCACTCGCTCCAGCGCGGAACTACCGCGCCGCCGTCATGTCCAGCACCGCGGCCCCTCGCACGCGGCCTTCGCGCAGGACCTGGAGCGCCTCGTTCGCGGCGGACAGGGGAAACACCTGGACCTCCGTGCGCACCGGCACGCGCGGCGCCAACGCCAGGAAGTCCATCGCGTCCTGACGCGTGAGGTTCGCCACCGAGCGAACGACGCGCTCCTCCCACAACACCGAATAGGGGAACGACGGGATGTCACTCATGTGGATGCCGCCGCACACCACCACGCCTCCCTTGTCCACGGCCTTCAGCGCCGCGGGCACCAGCGCGCCCACGGGAGCGAAGAGGATGGCCGCGTCCAGCGGCTCCGGCGGCGGCGTGTCCGAGCCTCCCGCCCACACCGCGCCCAGCTCCCGCGCGAACGCCTGGCCCTTCGCGTCGCCCTCGCGCGTGAAGGCATGCACGCGGCGCCCCTGGTGCCGCGCCACCTGGATGAGGATGTGCGCGGCGGCGCCAAAACCATACAGCCCCAGCCGGGGGCCCTCTCCCGCCATGCGCAGGCTCCGGAAGCCGATGAGCCCCGCGCACATCAGCGGCGCGGCCTCCACGTCGCGGTACGACGGCGGCAGCGGGAAGCAGAAGCGCGCATCCGCGACGGTGTACTCCGCGAAGCCCCCGTCGATGTCGTAGCCGGTGAAGCGCGCCGTGTCGCAGAGGTTCTCCCGGCCGGAGCGGCAGAAGCGGCACTGCCCGCAGCTCCAGCCCAGCCACGGAACCCCCACGCGCAGCCCTGGGGTCAGGCCCTCCACCTTCGCGCCCGTCGCCACCACCGTGGCCACGATTTCGTGGCCCGGCACCAGCGGCAGCTTCGGGCGCGTCAGCTCTCCGTCCACCACGTGCAGGTCCGTGCGGCACACCGCGCAGGCGTGCACCTTCAACAGCACCTGCTCCGGCCCGGGCTCCGGGATGGGCCGCTCCTCCTGCCGCAGGCGCTGTCCGGGTGCGTGGAGCACCATCGCCCGCATGGTCACCGCCATGGCCCGCCTGCCTCCCCACCCGCGCACGCCGCGGGTGTCGAGGACAAGCTAGTCAGTGCCAGATGACCCGACCGCTGCCGTTGACCCGGAGCTGGGTCGACAGGGCATGGCCATACAGGTCCACGTTCCCCGACGAGTCGAGCAGGATGACCGCCCCGCCCCCGTCCACGTACGCGGCGACGGTGCCAGAGCCCTTCGACGTGATGTTCACGTCCACCGCCCGCAGGCCCGGGGCCCCGAGGCCACCGCTGCCGTCCAGCCAGGCGTCGAGCCGGTTGGTGACGCCCTTGAGCGTCGTGAAGCCGGAGCCGTCCGTCCGGCTACGCACATGCTTCGCGGCCCCCTCGAACTTCAGGTCGCCGGAGCCGGACTGCGACAGGTCCACCCACTCGGCCAGGCCTTCACCGGCCGCGCACAGCTCCATGTTCCCGGAGCCGCTGAGCTTCGCCTCCAGGGTGCGCACCCCGCCGCAGAAGCTCAGCGAGCCGGAGCCCTTCGCCACCAGCTTCACGTCCTCCTTCACCCGCTCGAAGCCCTCCACGCGCAGGGAGCCGGAGCCGTCCTGCGTCGCGCCAATCATGCGCGGCACGAGGATCTCCACCCGCGCCGGGCCCCGGGGCGCGAACGAGCCGTCCGTCTCGATGACCAGCGTGTTGCCGGGCGACACGAAGGTGCGCACGCGGTGCTGGAGGTTCTCATCCAGCGTGACCTTCACGTCCGGCACCTCGCCCTCGCGAATCACCACCTCCATCGAGCCCCGGTTCTCCACGGTGGAGAAGTCGGTCGCCACGCGCGACTCCGTGACGGTGTTGCCGTCGCCCTGCATCTCATCGGTGAAGTAGCAACCGGACAGCAGCCCCGCCGCGAGCGCGGCGACTCCCAAACGCTTCCACATGTTCCCCTCCCGAACTTCGAATCGAATGCCGTGTCAGATCTGCACGCCCAGCAGGACGCCCGGCCACACCCGCACGGTGGTGCGCCCCCCGTCGGAGACGCTGCGCCACTCCGGCCCGATGCCCAGCTCCTCCCAGCGGTCCCCGTTGTCCCAGGTCACGAGCGTGTTGCCGGTGACGCCGCCAATGAGCGCGAACCGCTTCGCCACCTGCCAGCCCGCCACCAGCCGCAACTGTCCCAGCACGTTCAGGCCGTCGCCATCTCGAAAGAGGTTGTCCGCGTGAACGCTGCTGCCAATGACATCCAGGTCGAAGAACAATGGCCCCGCGGGGATGTGCGCGCCAAAGCCCAGGCCTCCCACGTAGCGGCGGCGGTGCGTGTCCGTGCCCGGGTTGAAGCCCAGCGTCAGCAGCGTGTGGAAGTGCCGGCCGCCGAACTTCACCGCGACGTTGGTGTACGCGAGGTCGCTGGCCCACAGCTGCAGGTTCGCCTGGCCGTTGCCGATGAAGCTGAGCAGGCCCAGCGCCTCGCCCTGGGATTCACGCGCGACGTTGATCAGCCCCAACTGGAGGCCGTCCACCTTGCCCGCGACGTTGATCAACCCCACCTGCGCGCCGGACACGTCCCCGCCCACGTTGAGCAGTGACAGCTGCGCGCCGTCCATCCGGCCCGCGTAGTTGAAGCCCGAGGAGGCCTGGAGGCCCGACATCGTCGAGGCGAGGTTCGCGCCCGCCGCGAACTGCGCGCCCTTGAACTGCGCGGTCGCGATGTTCGCGCCCACCGTGAACTGGGCCCCCACGCCGCCCGAGCCCGCGATGTTGGCGCCCACGGAGAACTGGCCTCCGGACAGCGCGCCGCCCACCACGTTGCCACCCACGGCGAGCTGGCCGGCCACCGCCGCGCCCTTCACCACGTTGAGGCCCACCGCGGACTGGAGGCCCTCCAGGTCGCCCGTGACGATGTTGCCGCCCACGGCGAACTGCGCGCCGGACGCGGTGCCGCGCACCACGTTGGCCCCGAGCGTCAGCTGCACGCCGGACAAGTCCTCGCCCACCCAGTTCGCGCCCAGGGACATGGCCGCGCCATCCACCCGCTTCGCATGCGTCCCGAGCGCCCCCAGCGCGAACGTGGTCACCAGCCGCTCCGTGGCCGTGCCCGCCGTGCTCACGTGCGGCAGGGCCATCAGCACCACCGGGACGTGGATCTCCTCCGTGTCCGAGCGCTGCCGGGCCACGGGGGTCCCCGCGGGCCGCGCGGGCTCGCCGCCCGTCGCGGCCTCCACGAGGGGCGCGGGCGACAGCGCCGCGACGGGAATCGCGACGGCCGTGGGCGCCGGTGCCTCCTGCACGGGGGCGGCGTACGACTCCGGAGCGGCGGCGCCTTCCGTCCGCTCCTCGGCCCCGGCCGCTCCCGCCGCCACCGCGACCAGCACCCCGACACACACCGCGACCTTGCGCTTCATCGCCTGGACCTTCCTGAAAAAGGATTCGAGCAGGGCGTCGTCGCCCCTCGCGGCGAAGGGAACACCGCACCCCTCCAGAACTGTCACCTGCCCGTCTTCACCTCTCACGAAGCCCGGTGTCCGGCGCTCCCGGCCGCTACGCTTCCCCCATGCGCCCGTCCCGTCC
>NZ_RAVY01000210.1:0-16322 GCF_003611625.1 Corallococcus sp. CA054B | reverse complement strand
GACGACCGCTTCGTGGAGGCGAAGCTCGCCCAGGCGAAGCAGCTGATGGACCAGTACCTGAACCTGCGCAAGTAGAGGCGGGCAATCCCGGGCGCCCCATGCTAGACGGGCGCCCATGCCCAAGATCCGCAAAGTGCTCGTCGCCAACCGCGGCGAGATCGCCATCCGGGTGATGCGCACCTGCAAGGACCTCGGCATCGCCACGGTGGCGGTGTACTCCGAAGCAGACCGCTCCGCGCTGCACGTGCGCACCGCCGACCAGGCCTACCTCGTCGGCCCCCCCGCCCTCGCGCGAGAGCTATCTTGTCCAGGAGCGAATCCTGGAGGTCGCGAAGCAGTCCGGCGCGGACGCCATCCACCCCGGCTACGGCTTCCTCTCCGAGAACGCGTCCTTCGTGCGCGCCTGCGAGAAGGCCGGCATCACCTTCATCGGTCCGCCGGCCGCCGCCATGGACGCCATGGGCGAGAAGACCCGCGCCCGCGCCAACATGATCAAGGCGGGCGTGCCCGTCGTCCCCGGCACCACCGAGCCCATCGGCACCATCGAGGAGGCCCGCGAGTACGCGCAGAAGATCGGCTTCCCCATCATGCTCAAGGCCGCCGGCGGCGGTGGCGGCAAGGGCATGCGCCGCGTGGAGGGCCTGGCCGACTTCGACTCCGCGTGGCGCTCCGCCAAGAGCGAGGCGATGAGCTCGTTCGGCAACGACTCGGTCTACATCGAGAAGTACCTGGAGAAGCCGCACCACGTCGAGATCCAGGTCTTCGCCGACCAGTACGGCAACACCATCCACCTGAACGAGCGCGAGTGCTCCGCGCAGCGCCGTCACCAGAAGGTGGTGGAGGAGACGCCCAGCCCCATCCTCACGCCGGAGTTGCGCGCGAAGATGGGCGAGGTCGCGGTGAAGGCGGCCAAGGCCGTCAACTACGTGGGCGCCGGGACGGTGGAGTTCCTGGTGGACGTGCACCGCAACTTCTACTTCCTGGAGATGAACACCCGCCTCCAGGTGGAGCACCCGGTGACGGAGTGGGTCACCGGCCTGGACCTGGTGGCCATGCAGATCCGCGCCGCGGAAGGGGAGAAGCTCCCCCTCTTCGAGGCCCCCACGCCGCGCGGTCACGCCATCGAGGTGCGCGTGTACGCGGAGGACCCGGCGCGCAACTTCATGCCCAGCCCGGGCAAGATCCACGCGCTGCGCGTGCCGAGCGGCCCGAACGTGCGCGACGACTCGGGCGTGTTCGCGGGCTTCACGGTGCCCAACTACTACGACCCCATGATTTCGAAGCTGTCCGTGTGGGGCGCCACGCGCGAGGAGGCCATCGCTCGGGCCAAGCGCGCGCTGTCCGAGTACGTGGTGAAGGGCATCACCACCAACATCCGCTACCTGCACGGCATCCTGTCCCACCCGGAGTTCGTGGGCGGGGACTACGACACCAGCTTCCTCACCCGCCAGCACACGGCGCTCCTGGGCGAGGAGGACTCCAAGCTCAGCGAGGTGGCGCTGCTCGCGAGCACGCTGCACGCCTTCCAGCGCGACCAGAAGCGCGCGAAGACGCTGCCGTCGCGCAGTGGTGGCGGTGACGCCAATGGCCGCATCAGCCCGTGGCGTCTGGCGCTGAAGAGCCGCCGCCGCTGACCTTCTTCCTCCCGCAAGCCCCTCGGAAGGACCTTTCCTCATGCGTTACTTCACAAAGCAGCAGGGCCAGAAGGAATCGGTGCCGGTGGACCTGGAGTCGCTGGGCCAGGACCGCTACCGGCTCACGGTGAACGGCAAGACGTTCCAGGTGGACGCGCTGTCCGTGGACCAGGGCACGCTGTCGCTCCTGGTGGACGGCCAGTCGTACAACGTCGAGTTCGAGGAGAACGGCGACGAGATTGGAACGCTGGTGCGCGGGCAGGTGAACCGCACCGACGTCGCGGACGAGCGCAAGCTGCGCATGCGCGCCGCGGCCGGCAGCTTCTCCGTGGAGGGCCGTCAGGTCATCCTCGCGCCCATGCCCGGCAAGGTGGTGAAGGTGCTGGTCAAGGTCGGGGAGGAAGTGAAGGAGGGCCAGGGGCTCGTGGTCGTGGAGGCCATGAAGATGGAGAACGAGCTCAAGAGCCCCAAGGCCGGCAAGGTCACGGAGGTGTTCGCCAAGGAAGGCACCGCCGTGGAGAACAACGCCAAGCTCGTCGTCGTGGAGTAGCCGCCCCATGGAGATGCTCTGCACGCTGCGCAGCACCACCGAGTCGCAGCGCCAGGCCCTGCACAAGACGCCCGAAGCGCTGGAGCCCTTCCTGGAGGACGAGGAGGACTTCGGCGACGCAAAGGGCGCCGCGTTCCTGGAGCTGGACATCGGCGAGGCGTGGCACGGCCTCCAGTACCTGCTCACCGGCACGGCCTGGGAGGGCACGCCGCCCCTGGACTTCCTCGTGCGCGGCGGCGAGGACGTGGGCGACATCCCGTCGGATGAAGGCACCGCGCGCGTGTTCGACGCGGCCTTGGTGAAGGCGCTGGCGGAGGCGCTGAAGAAGGTCTCCGTGGAGGACCTGCGCAAGCGCTTCGACCCCGCGAAGCTCCAGGCCGAGGACATCTACCCCGGCACCTGGGACGAGGAGGAGGAGCTGGAGGAGGACGTGGATCCGCTGGAGGAGCTGCTCTCCTACTTCGTGGAGCTCCAGAAGTTCACCGCCGCCGTGGCGAAGCGCGGCCTGTGCCTGCTCGTGCACATCGGCTGACCTCGGCTGAACAGCAGGCCCGGGTGCGCCTTTTCAGGCCGCCCAGCCCTGCCACACGTCGTGCCCCAGCTTCAGCACCAGCGCGGCCACCACGCAGAGCACCACGACGCGCACCACCTTGTCGCCGCCCTTCACCGCCACGTGCGCGCCCAGCCACGCGCCGGTGAACTGCGCGGCGGCCATGGGCAGCGCCACCTTCCACAGCACCACGCCCCGGAGCGTGAAGAGCGACACCGACGCCAGGTTGGAGGCGAAGTTCACCACCTTCGCGTCCGCGGACGCGCGCGCCAGGCCGTGGCCCAGGAGCGAAGAGAACGCCACGATGAGGAAGGTGCCCGTGCCCGGCCCGAAGAAGCCGTCATAGGTGCCGATGCACAGCGCGATGAGCGCGCCGATGGCCTGCGCGCGCGGCCGGGGTGAGGGCTCCACGCCGTCGCGCTTCGGCGGCGCGCGGCGGAAGGCGAGGAACACCGCCACCGCGATGAGCAGCACCAGCACCAGCGGCTTGAGCACCTCCGGCTTGAGCAGCAACACCAGCGCCGCGCCGCCGAACGCGCCCATCAGTCCAAAGGGAAACGTCGCGCGAGCCAGCTTCCAATCCACCAGCCCCGCGCGCGCGAAGCGCACCATCGCCGCGCCCGAGCCGAACACGGACTGGCCCTTGTTGGTGCCCAGCGCCACGTGCGCCGGCAGGCCCGCCGTCAGCAGTGCAGGCAGGCTGATGAGCCCGCCGCCCCCCGCGATGGCGTCCACGAAGCCCGCGCTCAACGCGGCGACACACAACAGCCCCAGCTTCCACGCGCTGACGTCCAGGTCCACGATGGCGCCCCGCTTATCACCCTTACTTGCGCCAGGTCGAAGCTTGGGGGTCAATGGGGTCCATGCTCGCGACCCTGATGACCGTGCTGGCGCTGACGCTCGCCGCGCCGCCCTCGCAGCCTGACGCGACCACCGCCACGTGCCGCTCCATCGACGGGCACGTGAGCTGTGGCTACGCGTGCAAGTCGGATGGACAGCGCGTGCGGTGCGCCCAGACGCTCCAGGGCCGCTGTACCGTCATCGACGGACAGGCCACCTGTTTCGATCCGCCGGCCTACGTGGTGAAGGCGTACGGCGCCGCGCTGCCGGACTCGGAGTGCAAGACCATCGACGGGGTGGTGGGCTGCGGGTACGGGTGCGCCACGGACTTCGGCAAGGTGCAGTGCGCGAAGACGCCCGCGGGCGTGTGCCGCAGCCAGGGCGGCAACGTGACGTGCTTCGACCCGCCCGCCGCGGTGTTCGCGGTGTTCGGCCGCCAGGTGCCGCGCGCGCAGTGCGTCAGCAACGGCGTGCAGATGGCGTGCGGCTTCAACTGCGTGAACGCCTCCGAAGGGGTGCGCTGCGCGAAGACGCCCCTGGGCGTGTGCAAGGCGCAGAACGGCCACATCACCTGCTTCGACCCGTCCCCCGCGGCGGTCTGCGCGTGGGGCAAGGGACTGCCAGCGCCCCAGTGCAAGCTGAGCGAGACGGGCCCGGTGTGCGGCTACAACTGCACCACGGCGTACGGCAAGGTGGCGTGCGCGGGCACCCCGGCGGGCATCTGCAAGGTCTTCGACAGCGAGGTGTACTGCTTCGACCCGCCCGCCGAGCAGCAGGCGGACGCGGCGTGTCTGGCCAGCGTGGGGCTGGCGGCGATTGAGGGCGCCACGCCCTGAAACGCCCGCCCGGCCGCCTGGATGAGGGCGTCTGCTTGGACGCGGGCTCGGGCGGCGATAAAATTCCATCTTCCCGGTGGTCGAGGGAGTGGGAGCAGGACGGCACATGGCGGAGGGCGAGGTCCGGCAGTACTGGGTGCGCAACGATCGGGGCACCACCTGGGGCCCCCTGACGGGCGCGACCATCGAGCTGCTCATCGACAGCGGCTCCATCCAGGGCAAGCTGCAGGTCTCCAGCGATGGCCTGCAGTTCGCCTTCCCGTGGCGCTTCCCGGAGGTGCGGGACGCGTTCCCTCGTGAGCTGTGGGGGGACGGCGCGCCCGCGTCGCTGCTGCAATCCACGCCCGCCGCCATCGTTCCGCCGCCGCCCGGCCCCGTCGCGGGTCCGGCCGCCGCGCCCATGGCGGGACCTGGAGCGGCCCCCGCCGCGGGTCCTGGCGCCATGCCCATGGCGGGCCCCGGCGCGATACGGCCCGGGCCTGGAGCGGTGCGTCCGCCCGTCGACGCGGCGGGACGTCCTGTCGCGGCCGCGCGGCCTCCGGGTCCTCCGGTCGCGGCGGCCCGTCCGGCGGGAGCGGCTCCGGCCGCGGCGGCTCCCCAGGCTCCGCAGCCTCCGGCGGATGACGGGACCAACACGGTGCCGCCGCAGGGGCAGCTCCAGCAGTGCTCGCCCCTGCAGCTGTATGGGCGCATCGCCGCGGGCGAGCAGACGGGCCTGCTGACGCTGGGGCTTTCGGACCGCACCCTGTCGGTCCACTTCCGCAAGGGCAGTCCGGAGTACGTGGACTCGTCGCACGCGGAGGACGCGCTGGGCGTGTCGCTGATGGGCGCGAGGCTCCTGACGGCGGAGCAGCTCCAGCAGGCGGAGGGTTCCAGGGACCGCTTCGGAGGCGACCTGCTCGCGGCGCTGTTCGGGTTGGGGCTGCTCCAGCCGGCGACGGCGTTCGCGCAGCTGTCGCAGCGGGCGCTGGGCATCCTGGGCAAGGCCCTGCGGGCGGAGTCCGGGACGTTCACCTTCGAGGCGCGGGACCTGCCCGCGCAGAAGGCGATGCCGCTGGGCAACCGCTGGGCGCTGCTCAGCGACCAGGTGCGGCGCATGCCGACGGCGGACCTGAAGCGGCGGCTGGCCATCGTGCTGCCCATGCCCATCATGAAGTCCGGGGGCCGGGTGGCCTCCAGCGAGCTGCGCCTGACGCCGCACGAGGTCCGCGCGCTCTCCTTCATCGACGGGGTGCGCTCGCTGGGGCAGTTGCTCCAGGACGTGCCGCAGGACGCGGAGCACCTGCTGCGCGTGGCGTTCCTGTTGAAGGAGCTGAACGGCGTCTCCTTCGCGGCGGCCTCGCGTGCGCAGGCAGCGCCACCGCCTCCGGCCTCCGGCCCCACCTCGGGCCCGGGAAACCCGGCCCGTCCGTCCGGCACCGTGCCCACCGTGGGGCCTGGAGCCACCGGCCCGGGTGCCGCGCCCGGCGCGCCTGCCGCCGCGACCGCCGGAGCCAGGCCGGGTGCGCCCGCTGCGGGCCCTGGAGTCGCTGGCTCCGGTGCCGTCGCGGGCCCTGGAGTCGCTGGCTCCGGTGCCGTCGCGGGCCCTGGAGCCAGACCCGGTGCGCCTGTCGCGGGTGCCGCGCCCGGTGCGCCCGTCGCGGGCCCGGGTGCCGCGCCCGGTGCGCCTGTCGCCGGTCCGGGTGCCGCGCCCGTCGCGGGTCCCGGTGCCGTGCCCCGCCCCGCCGGTGCCGCCCCCGTGGCGGGTCCCGGTGCCGCGCGTCCGGGTGCCGCGCCCATGGCGGGCCCGGGTGCGGCGCCCCGTCCTCCGGGCGCCCCCGCCGGAGCCGTCCCCACCGCGGGCCCGGGTGCGCGTCCCCCGGGTGCTCCCGCCGGTGCCGCCCCCATGGCGGGTCCCGGTGCCGCCCGGCCCGCTCCGCCCGTCGTCGCTGCTCCGGCGGCCCCGGCCGCTTCGGGTCCCGCCCCCGGTTCGGACGAACTGCCCGCGCTGCGCCAGCTCGCCGTGACCATGAAGGGCCAGAACCACTTCCAGCGGCTGGGCCTCACCGAGCAGACCGAAGGCAGCGCGGTGAAGATCGCCTACTTCCGCCTGGCCAAGCTCTACCACCCGGACACCCTGCCCCAGGGCGCCCCGCCGGAGCTGGAGAAGCTCAAGGCGGAGGTGTTCGCGTACATCGGTGACGCCTACCGCGCCCTCTCCGACGACAAGAGCCGCGCGGCCTACATCGAGGAGCTCAAGAGCGGCGGCGGCGACGGCGTGGACGTCCAGTCCATCCTCCAGGCGGAGGAGCTCTTCCAGAAGTCCTGCATCCTGGTGAAGGCGCGCAAGTACCCGGAAGCCGTGAAGATGCTCAACGACGCCATCGCCCTCAACGCCGAGGAGCCGGAGTTCTACGCCTGGCGGGGCTACGCGCGCTTCCTCGCCTCTCCAGACAAGAAGGCCGCCCAGCCGGAGGCCTTCCGCGAAATCCAGGGCGCCATCAAGCGCAACGAGCGGTGCGCACCCGCCCACTACTTCCTGGGCGTCATCGCCAAGCTGTGCGGCGACGCGACCGGAGCCCTCAAGCACTTCAAGCGGACGGTCGAGCTGCAACCGGACCACATTGATGCGATGCGAGAGGTCCGCATGGCGTCGCAAAAGAAGTAGGGTGCGCGCCTTTTCAAGGAGACCCCCCATGCCCCTCACCGGGAAAGAACGCCGCCACCTGCGGGCCCTCGGCCACCACCTGGAGCCGGTGGTCATCGTCGGCTCGTCCGGCGTCACCGAGGGCGTCATCGCCGCCGTCGAGCAGGCGCTGAACGACCACGAGCTCATCAAGGTGAAGATCAACGAAGGCCCGGAAGGCCGCCACGAAGGCGCCGACAGCATCGCCGAGGCCACCGGCTCGGAGCTCGCGCAGCTCCTGGGCCGCACCGCCCTCTTCTTCAAGCGCCGCAAGCAGAAGTCCCGCTTCGAGGACATCCTCAAGGGCCCGCATGAGCCCCGTCCCGCCCCCAAGCAGGACGAAGAGAAGAAGCCGCGCCGCCGCTAGCCGCACCGTTTTCCCGGGGTCACGGGGAATCCAGGCCCACCCGCGCACTTTCTGCGGGTTCTGAAGCAGGCGAGCCCTCGTGCCGGGTTCGAAATGTCCCTACGCTGGGGGTCTTCCCCCCCCGCGGAGGTGACGTGCAGACTTCCCCGTCCTCCCCTTCCATGCCCGGTTGGCACGACGTGCTGATGCATCACCTGGAGCCGCTCCTGGGTGACTTCACCGCGAAGATGGCCATCCACACCGCCGCGTTGCGGGTCCTGAAGCGTCCACCGGAACAGGTGAGCCTGCAGGACGTGCCGCTGGTGCTGGAGGGTCTCAAGCCCATGCTCAACGTCTTCATCGGCGCGGCGCGCACGACGAACACCCTCACGGAGCTTTCGAAGGCCATGGAGAAGCTGCGATGAACGCCCCCCGTTCTTCCTCGGGTCGCGCCTTCAAGCGGATGGCGCCGTGGCTGGGCGCCGTCGCGGTGCTCCAACTGGTGCACCTGGCCGCGGTGGCCACGTCGTTCCAGGACCCGCCCCGGCTGGCGCTGGTGGGTGACGTGGCGGGCTGGACGGTGGGCCTGCTCGCGGTGGCGGGCACGGCGGCGGCGGCGCTGTCCTTCGGCGCGGGGGACTACCTGCGCCGCGTCTGGGGCCTGCTGACGGCGGGCGCGGTGCTGTCGCTCATCAGCACGGCCCTGCGCAGCTACTGGATGCACGCGGTGCCGGACGTGCCGTTCACGGAGTCGCCGCTGTTGCCCGTGCGGATGGGCGTGGTGGTGCTGGCGAACGTGTGCACCCCCTTCGCGCTGGTGCTGCTGGCGCGCACCTACAAGCAGTCCGGCCTCCAGCCGCCGCCCAGCTCCCGCGCGTCGCTCCTGTGGGCGGTGGCGGCGGTGGCGGCGGTGGCGGTGGGTGGGCCGGCGCTCGTCACGGCGGCGGGGAACCTGGGCCAGGGCTTCGCGGCCACGTGCACGGCGGTCATCGCGCTGGCGTCCACGCTGGCGGACATGACGACCATCCTGCTCGTCGCGCCCATCCTCCGCGTCGCGTACATGCTTCGCGGTGGGCGGCTCGCCTGGGTGTGGTGGACCATGGGCATGTCCGGCGCGGTGTGGCTCTTCTACGACGCGCGCGAGTGGCTGGCGCCGCTGTTGCCCGGCAGTCCCACGGAAGCGGTGGAGCTGCTGCGCACGCTGCGCACCTCGGGGCTCGCGATGATGGGGCTCGCCGGGTGGTTGCAGCGCTCGGCGCTCGTGTCGGCCCAGCGCCAGTCGAGCCCGGGCGTCGTCATCCCCACCGCCTGACACGGCCCGCCCGCGTCGAGCCGACGCACGAGGCCACCACCGGCCCGCTCCGTCTTCCGGGGCGGGCCGTCGTGTTTCCAGGGGCGCGTTGCCGCGGCTCAAGTGTCATCCGCCCACGCCCGGGCCGCTGAGAGGTGGCCGTCCTCCCACCGGGCGCGCTACATGCGCGGCTCCCTCCTTCTTGGGCACGAGGAACCTGGAATGCTCGCACGCACGTGGCGCGGGGTGACGAAGGCGGAGGACGCCGACACCTACCTCGCCTATCTCCACCAGACGGGCCTCACGCACTACCGGCGCACGCCGGGCAACCTGGCCGCGTACTGCCTGCGCAAGGTGGCGGACGGCCGCGCGGAGTTCCTCCTCGTCACGTTGTGGGAGTCCATGGACGCGGTGAAGCGCTTCGCGGGGGACACGCCGGAGCGCGCCATCTTCTTCCCGGAGGACGACCGCTACCTCATCGACCGGGACCTGCACGTCACCCACTACGAGGTCCCCTTCGCGGACGGTCAGGCCTTCGAGCCCCAGCGGATCCGCTTCGACGACTTCCGGGTGGCGGGGCCCGCGGGCGACCTGCGGCTGGTGGACACCGGCGGTGACGGGAAGGCCTTGCCGGTCGTCTTCGTGCACGGGCTCGCGGGCAACGCGTCCCACTGGCAGGCGCAGCTGGAGCACCTGGCGCGTCAGGGCCGCCGGGGCATCGCGCTGGAGCTGCGCGGCCACGGAGGCTCCACCGTTCCGGAGCCAGAGGACTACACGCTGGAGTCGCTCGCCGGGGACATCTCCGCCGTGGTGCGAGCGCTGGGGCTGCGCCGCTTCGTGTTGGTGGGGCACAGCATCAGCGGAGGCGTGACGCTGGCGTACGCGGGGGAGAACCCGCGGCAGGTGGCGGGCCTGTTCCTGGTGGATCCGATGACGGACTCGCGCGGGTACCCCGAGGAGCAGGTGGCCGCGTACATCGCTTCGCTGGATGCGCCGGACGTGGCGCAGGCGGTGCGGCAGGACTGGGCGCAGATGGCGGGGACGCGAGCGGACGTGCGCGAGCGGCTGCTGGCGGACCTGGACGCCACACCGCTGTCCGCCGTGACGGCCGTGCAGCGCTCCAGCCTGCGCTTCGACCTGACGGCGGCGCTCGCGCGCTACCCGGGGCCGAAGTTCTCGCTCGTCGCGCCGGACAACGACACGCCGCACAGCCTCCACCGGCTGGGAGAAGGCGTGGCGCACCAGGTGGTGGCGGGCGCTGGACACTGGATCCAGCTGGACCATCCGGACGCGGTGAACGCCGCGCTGGACGCGTTCCTCACGAAGTCAGCACCAGCTTGACGAGCTCCGGGGGGCTGCCCAGCCGCATGGGGGGCCCCCAGAAGCCGCAGCCCCGGCTGACGTAGATGTGTGAATCGCCGTGCCGGTAGTGACCGGCGGAGTGCTCCCAGCTCAGCCCGATGAGCGCCGTCATGGGGAAGAGCTGTCCGCCGTGGGTATGGCCAGAGATTTGGAGATCCACACCGCGCTCCGCGGCCACCTTGAAGTTGGCGGGCTGGTGCGCGAGCAGCACCGCGGCGCGCTCGGGGTCACGGCCCGTGAGCGCCAGGTCCAGGTCATAGCCCTTCTGTCCCAGGCGCCGGCCGCCGTGCCAGTCATCCACGCCCACCAGGTCGAACGTGCCGCCCGCGTCGCCAATGCGCACGTGCCGGTTGCGCAGCGACGGAATGCCCAGCGAGCCCAGGTGGGCCACCCAGTCCTCCGCGCCGGACGAATAGTCATGGTTGCCGGTGACGAAGAAGCTCCCGTAGCGGGCATGGAGGTTGCCGAGCGCCGCGACGAAGCCGCCCAGCCGGGGCACGGTGCCGTCCACCATGTCTCCGGTGATGGCGACGAGGTCCGGCTTGAGCGCATTGGCCCGCCGCACGAGCTCGTCCATGAAGCGCCGCTGGATGAAGGGGCCCACGTGCAGGTCGGTGAGCTGCACGATGCTGAAGCCGTCCAGCGAGCGGGGCAGCTTCGGAATGCGAACCACCACCTCCGTGACCTCCGGAGCGGTGAACGCGCGCCAGCTCCCGTACCCCGCCAGACCTCCACCCAAAGCGAGCGCTCCACCCGCGGTCGCCTGCGAAAGGAAGCGCCGCCGTTCAACATCCACGGAAGGCTCGGAGGGAGCGGTGACGGCGGGGCGAAGCCGGCGTCCCAATGCAACCACGGCGCGCCCCAGGTCGACGCCCGCGAGCCCGAGCACCAGGCACAGCGCCACGCCCATCCACGAATAGGACACCAGCTCCACGACGTCGCCAGGAGCCTCCGGAAGCGTGCGTTGCAGATACCGCCGCGCAATCAGCACCAGCGTCATGAAGCCCAGCACGAGCGCGGCGACAATCCGGGGCCCACGGCGGGACGTGAGGTTCCAAACGAGCCGCCGGAACAAGTACAGGTGCCCGAGCACGGCACCCAGCGCGATGAGGAGCGAGAACGGAGACAGCGGCATGAGCCCAAGCCTCCCGCGCCTCGTGCCCGAGCGCACCAGAATCCGTGCTCGGCTGACCGCCCCGGGAGCATCAGCGCCAGGAAGCGAACGACTGCGTCAGCTCATCGTGCTGCCCCAGATGAATTCCAGGTCCAGTTCCACGGCGTCGAAGGGCTCCGCCCGCACAGGCGCATCCCCGGCATGCGTGAGCAGCGCTTCGTACCTTCCGTCCCGCAGGCCGAACACTTCCAGCGTGCGTGTCTGCGGATCCATCAACCAGACATGCCGCACGCCCTCGCGCGCGTAGACGGGCAGTTTCGCCTCGCGGTCCAGCTTCCGGGTGGATGGAGACAGCACCTCGCAGACCCAATCCGGCGCGAGAGACGTCGCTGCTGTTTCGAGAACATCGGGCATCCGTTCCAACCTCCAGCCCGCGATGTCTGGAACCAGGACATCTTGATGGAGGTGCAGTTCCTGCTCGCCCAGGAACACCCATCCACCGGGCCCACCGCGTCCCCGCTGGAACGCCCCTACAAGTTCGCTGCTCAGTCGAATGGCCACGGATGCATGCCGCGCTGCCGGCCGCGGGCTTGCATACAACTCCCCCGCGACGATCTCCCCCACGACATGCTCGGGAAGCGCCTCCAGGTCCGCATAGGTCGCTGGCTTCTTTCCCATCACGTCTCCCCATTCCTCGCCGCCCACCACTCTATCCATGCCGGCCGGAGGTAGCACGCCTGTCCGACATGACAGGACACACGTCCAACGTCCTACCCTACACATCTTCCATGGGCGCCCCCGTCCAATTCCCTGCCGCGCCTCCACGCGGTGGTTAAGAGGCCCGCATCTCCATCCCCTTCATGAAAGGCCCCCTCATGGCCACGCCGCTCCAGGGACGTGAAATCCGCCTGAAGTCCCGCCCGCACGGTGAGCCCACGCCGGACAACTTCGAGTTCGCCACGGTCTCCGTGCCGGAACCCACCGAAGGTCAGCTCCTCGTGCGCAACCACTTCATGTCCGTGGATCCGTACATGCGCGGCCGCATGAACGACGCGAAGTCCTACGTCCCTCCCTTCAAGCTGGGCGAGGTCATGGACGGCGGCAGCGTGGGCCAGGTGATCCGCTCGCGCTCACCTGACTTCAAGGAAGGGGACTTCGTCGTCGCCGGCACCGGCGGCTGGCGCGAGTACGCCGTCGCCCCCGCGAAGCACTACCAGAAGGCCGACCCGTCCGTGGGCCCGCTCTCCGCGTACCTCGGAGTGCTCGGCATGCCGGGCATGACCGCGTACGTGGGCCTGCTCGACATCGGCAAGCCGAAGGCCGGCGACACCGTCTTCGTGTCCGCCGCCGCGGGCGCCGTGGGCGGCGTCGTGGGCCAGCTTGCCCGCATCCAGGGCTGCCGCGTGGTGGGCAGCGTCGGCTCGGACGCGAAGGTGAAGCACCTTCGCGACGACCTGAAGTTCGACGCCGCCATCAACTACAAGACCGCCCCCATCGCGGAATCCCTGGCGAAAGCCTGCCCGGACGGCATCGACGTCTACTTCGACAACGTGGGCGGCGACCACCTGGAGGCCGCCATCGGCCTGATGAAGAACCACGGCCGCCTCGTCCTGTGCGGCGCCATCTCCGGGTACAACGCCACCGCCCCCTCGCCCGGCCCCCGCAACCTGATGCTCGCCGTGGGCAAGCGCCTCACGCTCCAGGGATACATCGTGTCCGACCACGCGGACCGCCGGGCGGACTTCCTGCGTGACATGGGCCAGTGGCTGCGCGAGGGCAAGGTCCAGGACGTCTCCACCATCGTGGACGGCCTGGACAAGGCCCCCGACGCCTTCATCGGTCTGCTGCGCGGGGACAACACCGGCAAGATGCTGGTGCGTCTGGCGAAGGACGCCTGACGCTCGCTGGCCAACGTCGCGAACGAACGACACCGGACACAGCCGCCGTCTTGCGTCCTGCATCCCCCAGACGCGGGACACAAGACGTGCGGCGTCCACCGCGTCCGGCACCCTGCACGCCCCTTGAAGGAGGCAGTGCGGTGACCTCACAGAAACAGCCGGACGCGGTATGCGTGGATGAGAAGAGCAAGGACCAGCAGCTCGCGCGGGACCGCTCGGAGCCCACGGGCAACTTCCTCACCACGGACCAGGGCATCCGCGTCGAGCACACCGACGACTCGCTCAAGATTGGCGCGCGCGGCCCCACGCTCCTGGAGGACTTCCACTTCCGCGAGAAGCTCACCCGCTTCGACCACGAGCGCATCCCCGAGCGCGTCGTCCACGCGCGCGGCGCGGGCGCCCACGGATACTTCCAGGTGTACGAATCCCAGGCGAAGTACACCCGCGCGAAATTCCTCCAGGACCCGTCCAAGAAGACGCCCGTGTTCGTGCGCTTCTCCACCGTGGCTGGCTCGCGCGGCTCCGCGGACACCGTGCGCGACGTGCGCGGCTTCGCGGTGAAGTTCTACACGGAGGAGGGCAACTTCGACCTGGTGGGCAACAACATCCCTGTCTTCTTCATCCAGGACGGCATCAAGTTCCCGGACATCATCCACGCCGCCAAGCCGGAGCCCCACCACGAGATTCCCCAGGCGCAGACGGCGCATGACTCCTTCTGGGACTTCGTGTCGCTCGTCCCGGAGACCATGCACATGATCATGTGGATCATGTCCGACCGCGCCATCCCGCGCAGCTTCCGGATGATGCAGGGCTTCGGCGTCCACACCTTCCGCTTCGTGGATGAGAAGAACACCTCGCGCTTCGTGAAGTTCCACTGGAAGCCGCTGCTGGGCACGCACTCGCTCGTCTGGGACGAAGCGCAGAAGCTCGCCGGCAAGGACCCGGACTTCCACCGCCGCGACCTCTTCGAGTCCATCGAGCAGGGCGACTTCCCCGAGTACGAGCTGGGCGTTCAAATCCTGGAGGAGAAGGACGCGCAGGCGCTGGGCGTGGACCTGCTGGACGCGACGAAGATCATCCCGGAGGAGATTGCCCCGGTGCAGCCCGTGGGCAAGCTCACGCTCGACCGCAACCCGACCAACTTCTTCGCGGAGACGGAGCAGGTCGCCTTCTGCGTGTCCAACATCGTGCCGGGCATCGACTTCACGGATGATCCGCTGATGCAGGCGCGGCTCTTCTCGTACCTGGACACGCAGCTGACGCGCCTGGGCGGGCCGAACTTCGCGGAGCTTCCCATCAACCGCCCGGTGGCGCCGGTGCACAACCACCAGCAGGACGGCTTCGGCCGGCACACGAGTAACGTGGGCCGCGCCAACTACTTCCCCAACTCGCTGGGCGGTGGCTGCCCGTTCCTCGCCTCCCAGCAGCAGGGCGGCTACGTGCACCACCCGGAGCAGGTGAGCGGAAAGAAGGTGCGCGAGCGCTCCGCCTCCTTCAACGACCACTACAGCCAGGCGGCCCTCTTCTTCCGCAGCCTGTCCGAACCGGAGCAGCAGCACCTCATCGACGCGTGCCGCTTCGAACTGGGCAAGGTGGAGACGAAGGCCATCCAGGAGCGCGTGCTGGAGCACTTCGCGAAGGTTGACGCCCTGCTGGTGTCGGCCGTGGCGGAGGGGCTGGGCCTGCCCGCGCCCAAGGCCACGCCCGTCACGCCCAAGGGGCCTCCCGCGTCCAAGGCCCTGAGCATGGAGGCGATGAAGATGGCCATGCCGCCGTCCATCAAGACGCGGAAGATTGGCGTGCTCGTCGCGGACGGCGTGGACGCGGACGAGCTGATGGCCCTGCGCAAGGAGCTGGAGGCAGGGGGCGCGCAGCTGAAGGTCATCGCCAAGCGCCTGGGCACGGTGAAGGCCTCCAACGGCAAGGACGTGCCGGTGGACAAGAGCGCCATGACCACGGCCTCCGTGGAGTACGACGGCGTCTTCATCCCCGGCGGCGCCGCGAGCGTGGCCACGCTGAAGAAGGACGGCGAGTCGCGCCACTTCGTCCAGGAGGCCTACCTGCACTGCAAGACGGTGGGCGCGTCCAAGGACGCGGAGGAGCTGCTCAAGGCCTGTGAAATCGACCCGGCCGCGCCCGGCGTCGTCGCGGGCTCCAAGGCCGGGGCCGGCGCGGCGCTGGCCACCGCGTTCGCGCAGGCGCTCGCGAAGCACCGGCACTGGGACCGCAAGGACAACGACCGCGTCCCGGCCTGAGGTCCACCCAGGCGAAGGTCACCGCGTCCGCTGTGACGCGGTGACGCGCCGCCACCCGGGAGGACAGCCCTCGCGCAGCACCCGCGCCGCCGCGAGCGCACACGCATAGCTGCTCGTGATGGGGCGCTCGCCCCAGGCGCCGTCCGCGTACAAGCGCACCGTGGCCACGTCCTCGACGTGGTCCACGATGTCTCCCCTCCTCAGCGCGTGGGCCATGGCCGCGTCCGCCACCGTCACCACCGACGGCAGCCCGGACGGCAGGCCGGACACGGGGCCCGCGGCGCAGAGCACCAGGCTGCCCTGCGCCACCGCGCGGTCCAGCAGCGCGGTGAGGGGCGCCTCGAAGGCGCGGCCCACGGTGCCCAGGCTCAGGTTGATGAGGTCCGGCCGCACGTCCTGCGTCAGCCACTCCAGCGCTTCCAGCAGGCACAGCGAATCGCCGCGCATCCGGCCGTCCAGCACGCGCGCGACGTACCACTCCACGTCGACACCAGGACGGCGGCCCTGCTCCGTCAGGATGCTCAGCACCGCGGTGCCGTGGCCGTGCGGGTCCTCCAGGTCCTCCAGCACGGAGTCGCCGCCGCGCCAGGCCGCCAGCTCCTCACGCGAGTGGACGCGGGACTCCAGGCGCCGCGCATTCCGGTCCACCGTGAAGCTCGCCGCACCGGCAAGCGACAGCCCCGCCCCGCGAAGGAAGCCCACCGACACACCGCTGTCCACGATGGCGACCTTCACGGGAGGGCCTTGAAACACCGACTAGCAGGAGCCGGACGAGTCCTCGCCCACCGGATACTTGAGCACCGGAAAGTAGGTGCCCACCCACTGGGTACCGCTCCAGGTGTAGTGCTGGCCGTTGAGGTACGACGTGGCGCAGGCGTGGCCCATCAGGTCCTCGGACCCGCTGACTTCCTCCAGCAGCTTCGACACGTCCTTGCTCGTGAATTTCAAGGGAGCACTCCTGGCATGGGATTGGGGGGAAAG
>NZ_RAVY01000020.1:0-71966 GCF_003611625.1 Corallococcus sp. CA054B | reverse complement strand
CTTCGGACACACCGCGCAGCCCGAGCCCCAGCACGATGAGCGGATAGGTCACGGCGTTCGGGATGAGCCGGCGCAGTACGTCGGTCACCACCGCAATCACCAGGGCCACTCCCAGAATCGTCCACAGCGCGAGCTGAACAGGTGTCATTCGGCACCTGCTCCCATGGGGAGCAGGCGACCCCCATCAAACAATGGAGGCCCTGAGCCCGTCAATTCCTGAACAAGGCCATCGCACCGTGGGGCCCCGCGTCATGCCGGCTTCAGTGGATGACGAGGCGAATCTTCTCGCTGCAGATGAAGTACTCGTCCCCGTCTTCGACCTTGCGGCGCTTGATGCGCTGCTTGTTGAACCAGGTCCCGTTCGAGGAGCCGAGGTCCTCGATGTAGAAGTCGCCGCCGTCGCGGGCGATGACGGCGTGCTCACGCGACACCTTGCCGGAGTTGATGACGAAGTCGCAGTGCTTGCCGCGGCCGATGACGTAGCGGTCCTTGACGATCTTCTCCTGCTCGCCGTTCTCCGTGACGAGGTAGAGCGAGGCGCCCTCCTCCTCGTCCGGCTCCTCCATCGGCTCTTCTTCTTCGGCCTCCTCGGGAGGCTCGTCCTGCATGTCGTCGAGCGGCGGCTCCTCCTGCTCCGGCAGGGGCTCCTCCTCGTCCTCGATCATGTCGTCCGCGGAGGGCGGGGGCGGCTCGTTCTTGCCCTTGATGAGCCGCTCCAGCTCCGCGGCCGTCTCCAGGACGCGCTCGGCGACCTCGCGGCGCACCGGATCATTGTCCAGCCCGTTGGAGGACGGGCGCTCCTCCGCGTTGCGCGCGGCGGGACGCGCGGCCGGCGCGGCGGCGAGGACGGGCGGCCCCCCCTTGGCAGCGGCGGCTGGGGGTGGCGCGGCGGCGGGACGTGCCGCCGGGGCGGTCGCGGGTGACGGCACCGCCGCCACGGCCGGCTCGCCCTTCGTCTTCACGTCGATGAAGCCGTTGAGACGCGCGAACATGAACAGCGCCTGGTTGATGAGCGCGTCGCGATCCGACCCCATCTGCAGGGCCATCTCTTCGTACGTCTCCCACAGGTGCTCGGCGATGCCGACCTTGCGTGCGGGACGGGAGTTCTGATCGATCATCGGTCTTGGCTCGGGAAATGCTGGACGTGGGGAACGATAGCAGAGCCGGCTGGGCGCGCCCAGTTACTGGAACGCCCGGAGATACGTGAGGTTGTCCAGGTTGTCCGTGATGGACTCCAGGGCCACCTGAAGCACGCCGTCCGCTGAAGGATAGGCGACGTAGGCCAAGCTGGCGCCGTCCACGTCCGTGGCCACCACGGAAGCAGGCAGGGTGTAGACCGCCAGGTTGCTCGACTGACTGGTGTCCACGCCGAAGACGTAGCGGCGGAAGCGCGGCAGCAGCGCCACCACGTAGCGGTCACCCGGGTTGAGCCGGCTCCCCGCGCCGATGGTGGGCGTCAGCGTGAGCGTCAACGGCGCGGGCACGTAGGTGGTGGGCGACTTGGGCGGCTCCAGGCCCAGGTCGAAGCCGTTCGGGTGGTAGTAGTAGTCCAGGAAGCTGGAGACCGTGTACGCCTCGTCGACGTTGAGCCGCTGCAGGTACGAGTCGCTGGTCTCCGCGCCCGAATAGAGCACGAAGGGCTTCACGTTCGGGCCCGCGCGCACGGAGAACAACGGGTACGACGCGCAGGGCTCCGCCGCGGCGGCGACCGCCGGGTCGGACAGGTCCGGGAAGAGCCGCGTGAGGCCATTGCCCTGGTCCTCCAGGCGCAGGATGGGGATGACCGCCGCGCAGGCGCCCGCGTTGTTCGCCAGGATGATGGAGTCGCCGGGAATCACGCCGCGGGACGCCACCAGGGGCGTCTCGATGAGGAGCGCAGGGTCCTCCTGGGTCAGGTCGCGAGAGAGTCCGACCAGTCCGGGCAGCACGCCCTGGAAGACGAAGCGGTACGTCCCGTTGGGCACCGTGCCGTTGCAGAGGAACGCCGTGGCGTTGGTCGCATCCGTCACCTGGGGGCAGCCGGGCTGTGTCACGGTGATGCCCGGGAACTGATCCGCGCGCGCCACCTCGTTGTTGTCACGCAGCTCCGCGATCACCGACGAGTTCAGCGGATTGCCTTCGGAGTCGCGGTCCAGGTTGAACGGGCGCCGCTCGTCCGCGCGGAACAGGGTGATCCGCCCGTCGGACGAGGGCATGAGGCCCAGGAGCGGAATGGGGGTGAGGTAGGCCACGGCGTCCGCCCGGAGCTCGCGGACCTCCAGGCCCGTGCGCAGCGTGAGGCCCGTGGGCAGACCCGCGGACGGCCGCAGGGTCAGCATGGGCGCGCCGGTGACGTCGCGGGCGAGCACCGGCGCCGCGGACGGCGCCAGCGGATCCGGCCCGTTGTCGAGCGCGATGACGCCCTCGCAGTCAGACGAGTTGCACGTCAGCTCATCCAGCACCACGAACACATAGCGGCCCGCGGGCTCGGTCACCGTGTCCGACACCTTGTAGCTGGCGTGCGTGGCCACGAGCCGCGCCGGGATGTCCACCAGGTCCGAGTAGTCGGGCACCGTGTAGAGCGCCGGCCGCGGCCGCTTGTAGGGGATCTCCACGGAGGCCCCGTCCGCGACGACGCGCACGAGCCGGCTGGTGCCGGACACGTTGCGGATGGCGACCACCAGCGAGTCCGTCACGTTGGCCCGCGCGGGCAGCGTGATCATGGACATCACCGTGTCCGCCGGCTTGAGGCAGAAGACAGGCAGCGCGGGAGGCAGCGCGGCCGCGTCGAAGCCCTCCGGGCCGGGCAGGTCCTGGCGCATCACCACCCCGCCGCCGAAGGGGCCGCAGAGCTGCTCGGCGGACTCCGGGCGCGTCTGGAGCGCGTAGTACAGGACGCTCGGCGCGCCCTCCGCCACCGGGGCGTGCGCGGCGAAGGCGGTGATGAGCTGGCCGGTCGCCAGGCGCGTCACCTCGTTGAGGCGCGCGCGGTCCGCGGCCACCACGGAGATGCCTCGGCCGCCGGAGCTGCGCGCGTAGATGTACGGGCCGGACACGTCCTCGCCCTTGTCGTTGTAGCCCACGTCGCGGGTGAGCGAGTCGGGCCGCGCGATGACGGGGATGGCCAGCGGCTCCAGCGGGTTTGGCGCGGGGATGAACTCACGCGGCGTGCGCGTCAGGTCCAGCACGCGCAGCTCATCCCGGTCCTGAGAGGTGACGAAGACGAGCTGGTTGGAGAGCACCACGTCGTACGTGCCGGACAGACCGGCGGCGCCCGCGGTGGAGGTCGTGTCGGAGCAGGCGAGCGCGAGGCTCGCGCCGCTCAGCAACAGGGCAGCAAGAAAGCCGCGCTTCAAGGTCAGTTCTCCTGGCACACGCTGGTGCCCTGGTTCGGATCGCGCTGCTGCTGGATGCCCAGCTTCGCCACCAGCCGCGCGTCCTGGGGACGCGTCAGGTCGGGGAGGTCCACGATGGACACCTGGCTGTCACCGAAGTTGGTCACGAACAGCCGCGCCGCGTTCACCCCGGCGGGGTTGTCCACCGTCAGCCCGAAGGCCTGCGACGGGTTGCTGGTCTGGTTGAGGCTGTTGACGAGCGGCACTTGCGCCACGACCTGCCCGAGCGCCTCGTCGTAGAGGGACAACGCGCTGTCGCCGGTGCTCGTCACCGCGATGATGTGGGTGTCCGCGTTGGACGTGCCCGGCGTCCGCGAGATGATCTGCATGTCGCTCACGCCGTCAGGCATGGGCACCGCGGAGACCACGCGGAAGAAGGGCTGGGTGGCGGCGGTGCCCGGCACCGCGTCGTATTCGAAGTCGAGGGTGAGCAGCGTGTCCGGGCCGCGCGCCAGCATGTACAGCCGCTCGCGCACGAGGTTCGGACGCGCCGCCAGCTCCTCCGCCGTCACCGGACGGGGCACCACGCGCGCCGCGCGGGCCTCGCGGATGCGGTACTCCGACTGCAGCGAGGGCTCCAGGATGGTGCCGGGGTCGTTCTTGTCCACCAGCCGCAGCACGAAGTTGCCGCCCACCGTGCCGTTGATGCCGGCCACGAAGTTGCGGCCCGTCACGTAGAGGTAGCCCGCGCCCACCGTCACCGAATCCGAGCCGCCGTAGAGGTAGCCCTCGGGAGACAGGGAGATGAAGCCCAGCGTGTCGCGCGTGGGGTTGTCCAGCTTCACCGTGGCCAGGTAGTTCTCGAAGTTGCTGCTGGACCTGGCGGGAGAGTCCGCCGCCTCCGAGTGCGTCACGTACAGGTTGCCGCTCGCGTCATCCACCGTCACGCCGATGGGCGACGGAGCGCGGGGCAGGCCCGCGCGGCCCTCGTCACTGAGGGACGACGGGATGTCGTCGGTGAGCGACAGCGCGCCGTTGCGGCAGTCCACGCCGCCCTGCACGCAGGTGAGCACCGGAGCGCCGCTGGCCTCCACGCTCACATCCACCGCGTACAGGTTGTTGCCCTCCGCGCGCGAGGGCACGAACAGGCGCGGCAGCCCCGTGGCAGGGTTCACCCACAGGGCCAGCTCACCCGCGAAGCTGCGGATCTGCACGAGCGACTCATCCGCGGACGCCAGGTCCTCGAAGGCGAGCGTGGAGTCCGGGAGCACGCCGCCCAGGTAGGGCACCGTGACGGACTGCCCGTCCACCTGCGTGCTCAGCGTGTCCAGGTTCAGCGCGACCACCGAACCGGAGTCGTAGCAGTTGTCGAAGTTGGCGTTCGCGACGAAGAGATAGCCGTTGCTCGCCGAGGGGCCACCCGCCGACGGAGGGCGCCAGAACGCCACCCCGCTGGGGTACACGAAGCGAGTGGACGGAGGCGGGTTCGGATCGGATTCAATCGAACACGCCCCGAGGAGCAGCAGCGCGGGGGTCAGGAAGTGGAGGCGCATCAGAGGGGGGCGGAGTGTAGGAACGCGGCCCTGCGCCGGGCAACTGAATAGGGCTGCCGCTATTCCCGGCAGCCCTCCCGCCGACATCCGCCCCCTCCCACAGGGCGTGCGCCGCTCCCCTGGTGGGGGAACGGGCATGCTCCGGCGGTGGTGAAGCGGCGGCCAAGCCTCAGGCCGCGGCGGTTTCGGCCTGGATCTTGGAAAAGTCCGCCACCTGGTTGAACAGGGCGCCAATCTCCGTGAGGAACCGGATGCGGTTCTCCCGCAGGTCCTTGTCCTCGGCCATCACCATCACCTTGTCGAAGAAGGTGTCCACGGCGGGCTTCAGGCCGGTGATCTCCTTGAGCGCGCCGGCGAAGTCGTCCGCGCGCACGTGCTCGCCCACCCTGGTGCGCGCCTGGGTGAAGGCGGTGTGGAGGTTCTTCTCCGGCTCGTCGGTGAAGCGCTGCGGGTTGGTCTGCCCGCCCGCCACGTCCTTGCCCTGCTTCTCCACGATGTTGACCACGCGCTTGAACGCCGCCGCCAGAGGCTGGAAGTCCGAGTGGCCCACGAGCACGCTCAGGGCCTCCAGGCGCTTCTTCGCCGCGACCAGGTCGTCGAAGCCCACGGCCAGCACCGCCTCCACGACGTCCGTGCGGTGCTGCTCGCCCCACAGCGCCTTGAGGCGGCCGCGGAAGAACTCCAGCACCTGCTCGCGAGGGGCCGCCTCACCCGGCTTGCGCTTCACGTTGGCCAGCTTGGGGGCCAGCAGGCGCAGCGCTTCATCCACCGCGGCGGACAGGCTGAAGCGGTAGCCGCGCCCCAGCACGATGCGGATGATGGACAGGCACGCGCGGCGCAGCGCGAACGGATCCGCCGCGCCGGACGGCGCCTTGCCGATGGCGAAGATGCCGCACAGCGAGTCCAGCCGGTCCGCCAGGCCGATGAGCGCGCCCGCGTCCTGGGACGGCAGCGCGTCCTCGGCGCCGCGGGGCAGGTAGTGCTCGAAGATGGCCAGCGCCACCGCGTCGGGCTCGCCGCCCGCTCTCGCGTACTCGCGGCCCATCACGCCCTGGAGCTCCGGGAACTCGCCCACCATGCCGGTGACGAGGTCCGCCTTGGACAGCGTGGCGGCGCGCTCCACCGTGGCCGCCTCCCCTGCCCTGCCCGTGGCCTGGGCCAGCCAGCCCGCCAGCGCGCGGAAGCGCTCCACCTTCTCCAGGTACGTGCCCAGCTGGCCCTGCCACACCACGCGGCCCAGCTTCTCCACGCGGTCCGCCAGCGGCGTGCGGCGGTCCTCGTCGAAGAAGAAGCGCCCGTCCGCGAGCCGCGCCGCCAGCACGCGCTGGTAGCCGCGCAGGGACAGCTGCTCGTCGCGCACCGGCGTGTTGGACACGGCGATGAAGCGCGGCAGCAGCTTCCCCTTCGCGTCCGTCAGCGAGAAGTAGCGCTGGTGGCTCTTCATCTCCTGCACCAGGACTTCCGGGGGCAGGTCCAGGTGGCGCTCCTCGAAGCTGCCCACCACGGGGCTCGGCAGCTCCACCAGGTTCGTCACCTGGTCCACCAGGCCCTCGTCCTCCAGCAGCCGAGCGCCCGCCGAAGCGGCGGCGGCGTTCACCTTGCGCAGCAGCTCCGCGCGGCGCTTCGCGATGTCCGCCACCACATGCGCCTTCTCCAGCGCGGCCTCGTAGTCCGAGGGCGCCTTCAGCGTGATGGCGCCCGGCGCGAGGAAGCGGTGGCCGTAGGTCGTGCGGCCCGCCTTCACGTCGCCCAGCACCACCGGCAGCGCCGTGTCGCCCAGGAGCGCCACCAGCCACTGCACCGGGCGCGCGAAGGCCGTGTCCACGTCACCCCAGCGCATGGACTTCTTGAAGTTGATGCCGTGCACGGCCGCGTGCAGCGCGTCCTGGAGGATGGCCTCCGCCGGACGGCCCTTCTCCTCCACGCGCGCGGAGACGTACTCGCCCTTGGCCGTGGTGGTGCGCCCGAGCGCGTCCACGGACAGCTTGAGGCTTTCGGCGAACTTCTCCGCCGCCTTGGTGGGCTTGCCCTGCGCGTCGAAGGCGGCCTTGGCGCTGGGGCCCAGCACCTCCTTCGTGATGTCCTCGCCCGCGTCCGCCACGTCGCGGACCTGGACGGCCAGCCGGCGCGGCGTGCCGAACGTGCGCACCTCGCCGTGCTTCAGGCGGGCGTCGGCCATGCGCTCGGTGAGCACGCGCTTCAGGTCCTCCAGCGCGGGGATGATGAACGACGCCGGGATCTCCTCGGCACCGACCTCCAGCAGAAGATCACGCGCCACGGGCCACCTCCGTCTTCTCCTTCTTCTCCACCGGCTTGTTGAGCTGCACCGTCTTCCAGTAGTCGCTGGCGGGCTTGCCCTCCAGCACCGGCGGCTGCTCGCCCACGGCCCACGGCGTCTTCGTCAGCGGGTAGCCCAGCCGCTCGCGCATCTGGAGATACCCCTCCGCGCACAGGCGCGCGTTGTCACGCACGCGCTTGATGAAGTTGGCGCGCTCGGTGACGGAGATGGCGCCGCGCGCGTCCAGCAGGTTGAACGTGTGCGAGCACTTCAGCGCGTAGTCGTACGCGGGCATCGGCAGGTGGCGCTCGATGAGCCGCTTGCACTCCTTCTCGTACGCGTCGAACATCGAGAAGAGCATCTGCGGGTCGGACTCGTGGAGGGCGTACTTGCTCATCTCCACTTCGTTCGCGTGGAAGATCTCGCGGTACTTCACGCCCTTGACCCACTCGATGTCGTAGACGTTCTCCACGTTCTGCAGGTTCATCATCAGGCGCTCGAGCCCGTACGTCAGCTCCGCGGACACGGGGCGGCAGTCGAAGCCGCCGCACTGCTGGAAGTAGGTGAACTGCGTCACCTCCATCCCGTCGCACCACACCTCCCAGCCCAGGCCCCAGGCGCCCAGCGTGGGTGACTCCCAGTCGTCCTCGACGAAGCGGATGTCGTGCTCCAGCGGATCCATGCCCACCTTCCGCAGCGACTCCAGGTACAGCTCCTGGACGTTCTTGGGCGCGGGCTTGAGGATGACCTGGAACTGGTGGTGCTGGAACAGGCGGTTCGGGTTCTCACCGAAGCGGCCGTCGGAGGGACGCCGCGAGGGCTGCACGTACGCGACGTTCCAGGGCTCGGGACCGAGCGCGCGCAGGAACGTGTACGGGGCCATCGTGCCCGCGCCGACTTCCGTGTCGTACGACTGGGTGACGATGCATCCCTGGTCGGCCCAGTGCTTCTGGAGCGTGAGGATGAGGTCCTGGAAATACATGATGGCGAGTCCTTCTCGCAGTGCGTCGAAGGCGAAGGCGGAACGCGGCGGACCCTAGTGAGGGGGTCCAGGAGCGTCAAGGACGGCGGTCAGTTCGAGTAGGCCGGGAGGTCGGCCAGTCGAATCTGCAGCTTCGTCACTTCGCCGGGACGGATGGGAGCGGACAACAGCTTGCTCGTACCGCCGGGGTCCTGCGGGTCCACCACGCGCAAACGGTACGTCCCAATGGGCAGGGGGAACTTGATCAACGGGGACGTGCCCAGCTGCGTGGCGCCGTCGAACACGGCCGCGTTCTTCGGCACGGTGTAGAGCGTGAGCCAACCCAGGCCCGCCTTCGCCGCGCCCTTCGAGGTGGTCGTGTCGAGCACCTCCGGGTTCTCCACCTGCGTGACGGTGGTGACGGGCTCCGGGGGCAGCTCCAAGGGCTCGGGCTTCGCGGGGCGTGTTTCCACCTTCGCCACCGCGGGCGCGTCCGTCGTGGCGGCGGGCTTCGTCTTGCGTCCCCCCTTGCCGGCGGGGGCCTTCTTCGTGTCGGCGGGCGTCGCGTCCACCACCGGCTCGGGCGCGGGCGACGGCGCCTCCACCGGCGCCTGCTCGGGCTCGGGGGTCGTCTTCTGGACGAAGCCCGGCGGAGGACCGGAGGGCTTCGGCGGCCACTGTCCGTTCGCGGCGGGGTCCACGGGCGGAGCCGGATCCAGCTCCGCCTTCACCCACTGCTTCGCGGAGTCGAACGCCGGCATGAACACGCGGCGCACGGGTTCGAGCGTCGCCATGTAGGCCACGCCGCCCAGGATGAGGAGCAGGAACAACCGCATGCCCCAGCCGGAGCGCTCGCGAGCGGGCGGCGCCACGGGGGGCGCTTCAACGGACTCCGCTTCCTCCACCTGGCGTGAGGGCCGCGTCGCGCCGCGCACCGGACGGGTCTTGAAACGCTGGGTCTGGAGCTCGCTGGGCGGATCCATCAGCCCATCCGACCCGGCCGCGTCGCGGGCCTCGGTGGGCTCGGGCCGCGCGCTGGGACGGCCCCGCGAGGGCCGCACGGCGTCAGCGGGAGGACGGATGACCCGGGGAACGGGTGTCCCGTCAGAACCCGAGGGCCGCTGCGCTCGCGGCGTCACGGAGGGCGTGTTGAGGCGAGAGGCGCGGGCCTCCACGGCTTCATTGGCGGGACGCGGAGTCGCGCGGGGCGCGGGCGCCGTGGACTCGGCCGCGGCGCGACGGACGGGGGTGGGCTTGAAGGACGCCGCGACGTCCGCGGGCGGGGCCGCCGCGTGCGGCGACTTCACCTGCGCGGTGGCCGCGGAGGCGGCCTGATCACCGCCCTCCTCCACCTGGAGCGCGCCGGCGGCCTCGCTGACGCGGGCGTCCTCGGCGCGGCTGGCCAGCTCCAGGAGCGTGCGCGTCTTCTGGCGCTTCTCCTCGAAGAGCTCGCCCATGACGGCGGTCATCTGATCTTCATCGAACAGCTCGGAGCCCAGCGTGGCCTCGATGGCGCGCGCCATCTCCCGGCAGGTGCCGAAGCGCTGGGTGGTATCGCGCGACAGCGCCTTGAGCACCACGGCTTCCAGCGCCTCCGGCACGGCCGCGTTGAGCGAGCGCGGCGCGGGGATGTCCCCGTCCACGATCTGCATCATCACGGCGGCTTCGCCGGGGGCGTTGAACAGGCGCTGTCCGGCCAGCAGCTCGTGGAGCATCACGCCCGTGGAGAACTGGTCGCTGCGGCCATCCAGGTCCTTGTTGCGCACCTGCTCCGGGGACATGTACCCGCTGGTCCCCTTCACGGTGCCCACCTGCGTGCGGCCCAGCTTGCCGCGCGCCTTGGCGATGCCGAAGTCGATCACCTTCACGACGCCGTCGTAGGTGATCATCACGTTCTTCGGGGACACGTCGCGGTGCACCACCGCCACGGGGCGGCCCGACGGATCCATGAAGTGGTGGGCGTAGTGCAGGCCCAGGCACGTGTCGCGAATCACACGCGCGCTGAAGCCCAGCGGCAGCGCGTACTTGCGCCGCTCCGCCATCTTCACCACCTGCTCCAGGTTCTGGCCGGGCAGGAACTCCATGGCGAGGTACAGCTCGCCGTCCTCCTCCCCCAGGTCGAACACCTGCCCGATGTTCGCGTGCGAGAAGGCCGCGGTGATGCGCGCCTCGTCGAGGAACATCTTGACGAACTGGTCGTCCTTCTTGATGTCGGGGAGGATCTGCTTCACCGCAACGAACTTGCGGAAGCCACCGGGGCCGGAGGTGTACGCGAGGAACAGCTCCGCCATCCCGCCCATCGAGAGGCGGGTGAGGATCTCGTACTTTCCAATTCGCCGCCCCCGGTCGGGATCGTCTCCGGCGACTCCCTGCGTGCTCATGGCGGGGGCGGATGTTACCCGTCGAACGCTCCCAGGTCGATGACCGTCTTTCCAGACGGCCCCCACCCCGGCTTTTTGAGCCCGGACAAAGCGGATTAGGCGCCGAACCGCCGTCGCCGCACGTCGAGCATCCAGCCCTCGAGCGCGGCCACGGCCGGCGGTTGTGGCTCCAGAGGCAACACGGAGGCCGCGTCCGCCGCGTCGAGCACCGCGAAGGCTCGCGTCACCTCCCGCCGCCACTGCTCGCTGAGTTCCTCGGTCAGCTCGATGCGCTCACCGCTCCGCTTGCGCTCCACCAGCGCATGGGCTTCGCCAAAGCCATACGGCTCCAGCAGGACGGTGACGTCCGTCTCCACCTCGCCCGTGCGCAGCGCATGCGTCCCGGTGAGCGTGGTGCGCAGCACGTACAGCAACTTCTTCACGGAGCGGAATCCGCTCTTCTCCCACTCGCGCAACTGCCCCTGCGCGAAGCCGCGGTAGTGCCGGTGGATGCGCCGCGACAGCACGGCCCGCACCCGCGGCCGCAGCGCCTCCAGCTCCGGCAGGGCCCGCACGGTGATGGCCCCCAGCACCCGCTCGATGTAGTTGCCGTTGCCCTGGAGGATGCCCAGCAGCACGGGCTGCAGCTCGTTGGACGAGTAGTCCACCTCCACGCCCTCCAGCACCTCCAACCGTTCCGCCGGCACGTGCCGGGGCTGGAGGCCGAGGAGCGCGGCGGTGGGCGCGATGTGGATGGCCTTGAGGTCCAGGTCGCTGTCATGCGACGGGAAACCGTACGCATGCGCGCCGGACAGCGAGATGACCAGGTGCTCGCGCTGGAGGGACTCCGCGTCCAGCACGCGGTCCGCCATGCGCTCCTGATGCTCCGTCACCCTGCCCTTCATTCCGTCCCTCCTTCCAGCGCCGGGGCCTCCGGCGCGTCACGGCCCAGCGGTCCGGGCGTCTTCAAGACCCAGCGCCGCGCCACCTCGTTCCCCACGCGCCGCAGCAGCCGGTCCGCGCGGGCGTAGTCCGGATGCTCCGGCAGCCGGCTCTCGCGGTGCGCGGCCTCCAACGCCGGAGCCATCGCCTCGGCGTCGCGCAGCACGTCCTCCAGTGGCACCTGTCCACCCTTGATGTCGAGCAGCCGCGCCTTCAACGCCCCCGTCGCCTCGAAGCCAGGCACGCCGTCGCGCAGCCAGCCCGTCGCCAGCGCCACCAGCCGCAGCAGGTTGTACGCGTTCTTCGGCCGCAGCTCCCGAGCGGACGGAGGACGCTGACCGCCGCCGCGCGCATACGCCGTGAGCGCCGCGAAGTCGTTTGACGCGAGCAGCCCCTGGTCCCAGAGCGAGCGGTAGAGCTGCTTGACGTACGTCTTCGCCGCGAGCACCGCGTCCTCGGCCGTGGGCGCGGCGCGAGGCGACACGGCGGCCAGGCGGCGGGCGACCTCGTCCAGGTCCGGCGTGGGCTCCTCGCACAACCACGCGAGGAGCAGGTCGCGGTGCTCGGCCAGCCGCTGGCTGCGGGTGAGCTTGTCGAGCTGGCTCATGGCGTAGCGCCCGAAGCTGCCGAAGATGGCCTTGGAGACGAACGCCTCGCGCGCCTCCAGCACCCACGTGCCCAGCTCGTCCACCGCCGTCGCGCCGGGGACGAAGAGCGTCTCCAGGGTGTTCGGATCCGCGCGCAGCGCCTGCTCCACGGTCTTGCGGACCTCCCAGTACGTGGTGCTGCCATCCGCGCTCACCAGGTCCTGCGGCGGCTGCCCCAGGCCCAGCGTCCACGGAAGCGGCAGCGCGAACACACCGCGCACGTCCACGTCGGAGCGCTCATCCGCGAGCCCCCACGCATGACTGCCCACGCGCGTCTCCAGCACCACGCACGGCCGCAGCGCGCCCCAGGCCGCCTCGCGCCGCTGGGCGAACTGCACCTGTCCCGCGCGCCGGGGCACCAGCTCGTCGCGCGCGAACCACACCTCGCCCACGCCGACGATCTGCACGTCGAAGCCGCCGTCATGCGCGCGCACCACGCGGCCCACCACGCCCTGGGGGATGCGGCGTCCCCCGGACGCCACGCGCTCCACGCGGGTGGTGACTTCGGTGCCATGCGGCAGGGGCACCGACAGCCGGTCGATCTGCTCCAGCCCCCGGACGCGCGCCGGAGCGGAGGAAGAAGTCTCGCGGGTGTCACTCATCGGTCCCTCCTGGATGGAATGGTGGGCCACGCAGGACGCAGCGAAACACACGAGCCTGACCCGGCACGGTGCTTCCCGTCAGCGCGCGATGCGTCGCATGGTGGGACGTGCCGGCAGCAGCCCCTCCACTTCGGATGCCAGGGGGAGCGCCGCCACCGCGCCCAGCTTCGTCACCACCCGGGCCCCCACGCCCGCAGCGAAGGTCATCAGCGCGACCAGCTCCTCGCGGGTCGCCTCCTCCAGCGAGCGCGCGTCGCCGTACCAGCGCACCAGGCCGCTCAACATGGCGGACACGAAGCCGTCACCGGCCCCCGTCGTGTCCACCACCGCCACCTGGGGCGCGGGAACGGAGAGGATTTCGCCCCGCCAGAGGAACACCGCACCGCGAGGACCCAGCGTCACCACCGGCAGCCGCACGCCCTGCGCGGCCAGCACGTGCAGCGCGGCCTCGGGCGAGTGCTCCCCAGTCGCGAAGTGGATCTCCTCCTCGGACAGCTTCACCACCGTGCACAGCGGGAGCATGCGCCCCAGGAGGGCTCGCAGCTCCTCGGGCTGCGTCCACATGTGCAGCCGCAGGTTCGGATCACAGCTCACCAGCATCCCGGCCTCACGCGCCAGGGTGAGCATGCGCACCATGGCCTCGCGCGCTTCCGGCAGGAGCAGGGAGTTGGAGCCGCAGTGCAACGCCTTCGCGCGCCGCACGAAGCCACCATCCACGTCGGAGTCGTCCAGCAGGAACTCCGCTGACCGCGTCCGGAAGTACGTGAAGCTGCGCTCGCCATGCGCGTCCAGCGAGACGAACAACAGGCCCGTGCGCGCGTGGTCCACCTGGCGCAGGCGGCTTACGTCCACGCCGTCCGCCGCCAGCCGGTCGCGCAGGAAGTGGCCGAACTCGTCCGAGCCCACCACGCCCACCATCGCCGAGCGCAGGCCCAACCGCGCGAGCCCCACGGAGACATTGGCCGGTGAGCCCCCTGGCGATGGCTTCCAGGCCTCCACGTCCCGCACGCGAGTGGCGCCGCCGGCCACGGGAAGGAAGTCCACCAGCGTTTCGCCGACACACACCACGTCCAGCGGCCCGGCTTCGTGCATGACAGCTCCCCCTGGGGACCGCGTGCTGCCCGTCAGTCCAGGCCCACCTGCGCCATGAAGTCCACGCTCTTGAGCTTGCGGCCCACGTGGTGCGCGATGAAGACGTTGAGCAGGCCCCGAGCCCGCGCGCGGAGATCCGCGGGCAGCGGCGTGCGCTGACCTTCCTGAAGCGAGCGCAGCCCGGCCAGCAACGCCACCGGCACCGGCACCGAGTCACGCGCGCGTCCGCCACACGGCTCGCACACCGCGCCACCGTGGCCCTGGTCGAACCGGGGCCGCTCGCCGGGCAGGCCGCCACACAGCGAGCAGGAGTCGAACCTGGGCATCAACCCCGCCTGCGCCAGCGCCGCCAACTCGAACGCGAGCAGCGACGTGGGCCCGGCCTCCTTCGCGTCCAGCCGGTGCAGGTAGCCCTCCACCAGCTCGAACAGCTCCGGGTGCGGTTCGTGTTCGCGCGTGAGCTCGCGGCACAGCTCCACCGCGTACAGCGCCCGGGCGATGAGCGACAGGTCCTCGCGCGCGGCGTAGAAGCCCGCGACGATGTCCGCCGAATCGATCCGGACCGTGCTGCCGCGCGTCTCCACGAGCTGCACGCGCAGCCGCATGAACGGCTCCAGCGCCCCCGCGAACCGGCGCTTGCTCTTGCGCGCGCCCGCGGCGAACGCGGTCAGCTTGCCGTGCTCACGCGTGAGCAGCGTCACCAGCCGGTCGGACTCACCATAGTCGACCGTGGACAGCACGAACGCGTCGTCGGCGTACCGCTCCATGATCCCTCTTCAACGCGCCGTGGGGGGCGGAAGCTTCCCGGACAGCACCAGGAACAGACCCGCGCCCAGGAGCAGGACCGCCAGCAGCACGGCCAGGATGACGTACGCCCGCTTGCGCCGCGCCTTCTCGAGCTGCGCCGGCGAAGGCGCGGGCACCGCCCGGTCCACCTCCTCGTAGCGCAGCGCCGCTTCCTCCGGCGACAGGCCGATGACCTGCGCGTACGCGCGGATGTAGTTCAGCACGAACACGCGCTCGGGCAGCCGCTCCACCTGCCCCGCCTCCAGCGCCGCGACGAGGCTGGGGGGAATCTTCGTCTCCCGGGAGACGTCCTCGCGCGACAGGCCGCGAAGCTCGCGCTGCTGGCTGAGGTATTTGCCGAAGTCGACGTGGTCCACGGTCTTTCGGGGTCCCCGCGGCTAGAGGTGGTCCAGCAGTGAGCGGCAGTCGTCCTTGAGCACCTGCTCGTTGGGCTGGGCCTTGGCCTCGCAGCCCGCGAACGCCTTCTTCGCCTCTTCCACCCGCCCGAGCTTCGCCTGGCACACGCCTTCGCGGCGATACGCATCCGCCACGTCCGGGCACTTCTCACGGTAGTTCCCGAACTGCCGGCACGCCTCCTCCGTCTTGCCCGTCTCGTCGTAGATGATGCCCAGGTTCTTGTAGCCCAGGCAGAAGTCCGGGTTGGTGGTGACGGCGGACTTGATGTTCTGCAGCGCGTTCGCCGTGTCGCCCTTCTTGTAGAGCGCCCAGCCCAGGTTCCCCTGCGCGGAGTAGCCGTTGCGGTACTGCATGTCGTTGAGCGACTCTTCGTACAGCTTGATGGCCTCGTCGTAGCGGCCCTGATCCAGGCGCAGGTTGCCCAGGTTGGTGCGCGCGTCGGAGAAGGACGGCCGCAGCGTCAGCGCCTTCTCGTAGTGGGCCGACGCCTCGTCGAGCCGACGGAAGGACAGGTGCAGCAGCACGCCCACCGCGTTGTGGGCCTCCGGGTTGCCCGGGTTCTGCTCCAGCGCCTTCTGGTACTCCTGGAGCGCGTCCTGCACGTGGCCGTGCTGCTGCGCCTGGATGCCCAGGTCGTAGTGGATCTCCGAGCTCTGGCGCTCCTTCTCCGTGGGGACGTGCGCACAGCCCGCCGACGCGAGCGCGAACGCGAGGAAGCAGGAGGAATTGATGCGGGACATGGGTGCCAATCCAGGTTGGAGGGTCAGAACGCGGCCAGGAAGCGGCCCAGGGTGGTGGCGACGTTGCGCTTCTCTTCGGCGCGGGCCTTCACGGCGGGCACGAGCGTGGGCTCCCGGAAGAACACGGGCAGCGTCTTCAGCCACTCGTCCTGCTGCTCGGGGGCCGCGGCGCGCCAGTTCGCGTTGTCCATCATGAAGCCCAGCGACTCCACGAACGCGAGCGCGTCATCCTCGTCCTCGCGCAGCTCATCCGCGGACTGGATGCGCCGGCCGGACACGTACACCGCGCAGTCCCCCGCCTCCACGAGGTACAGGTACACGAAGACGCCCGCGCCCTGCCCGCCGCGCAGCCCCACCACGAAGGCCTGCGCCGGCCCGGCCTGCTTGCCCGGGATGGCCACGTGCGGCGTGTTGAGGGCCAGGTGCAGCGCGAGCACCTGGTCGCGGTTGGCGGGAAGGCCCCGGTAGCGCTCGTCGATGGTGAACACCGTCGTCTCCCTTCCCGCGCACCCTAACGGGTGGTGAGCGTGAACTCCTCGGTCGCGTCCTGCACGTCCGCAGCCGTCTTCTGGAAGCGGATGAGGGGCGTGTCAATCATCACGTTGCCGCCGCCCTCGTTCCCCTCGCCGATGATCACCTTGAAGACGTTCCCAGGCGACGTGCTGCGGCGGCTGCCCGTGTTCTGCTTGCGGGCAATCAGCGTCACCGCGTTCGCGCCAGGACGCAACTGGCTGGTGATGTCCACCACCACCTGGTCCTCGTTGTTGCGCAAACGGCGCAGCCAGCGCGAGTTCACGTACACGTCGATGTCGAAGTCCGTCATGCCCGGCGTCGTCTGCTCCGTCACCAGCCAGTAGCGCTGGGTGATGCGTCCCGGCACGGTCGGGGAAGCCGCGGGAGCGGCCGGCGCGGGCGCCTGCGCGACGACACCCGCGTCCACCGGCGCGGCGGCCGGAGGCGTGGCGGTGGGAGGCGTCGCGGGCGTGGGCGTCACGTTCGTCACGCGGGCGGCGTACCCCGGCGCGTCGATGTGGACGTTCCCTTCCGCATCAATGCGGACGGTGGCCTTCTCGAAGCGCGTGTTCGTCACTCCGTCGATCTTCACGCCGTTCAGGAAGACCGAGCCGGCCAGGGCCAGCATGGGGACGAGCGAGGCCGCGACGGTGATGGCAATGCGGGCGGACGGACGGGGCATGGGGGCATTCCTCCTCAGGAATCCTCAACAGTCCCGGGAGCTTGCGAACGACTTAGCGCACCCGGGGGAGCGGGACAAGGCGGGGACGGCCCTCCTTGGAGCGCTCCGCCGCCCCGAACATTCACCCGGGGGCCCGTCTTCCAGTCCGGCCGCGAAGCCCCTCAGGGCGTCGCGGTCGGCGTCTCGTTGGGCGCCGGTGGCGGCAGCTCGCGCTGCGCGAGCGCCCAGTCCCCGCCCAGGCCATGGCCCTCGCGGAAGCGGCGGAAGTCGCGCCGCACGGCCCGGGGGTAGCGGCGGAACTTCTCCAGCTCCCCGGCCTTCATGGCGTCCCGGATGCGCGTGGGGCCCGCGTTGTAGGCCATCAGCGCCAGGTCCAGGTCGCCGCCGAAGCGGCCCTGCAGGTTGCGCAGGTAGCGAATGCCCAGGCGCACGCAGACGGCGGGATCCGCCACCACCTCCTCGCGCGACAGCTTCAGGCCTTCCTTCTCCGCCAGGAAATGCAGCGTGCTGGGCTTGATCTGCATCAGGCCCCGGGCGCCCTTCTCGGAGACGGACTCCTCCTCGAAGTCGGACTCCACGTCGATGAGGGCCAGCACCAGCAGCGGGTCATACCCCGTGCGGCGCGACTCCTCGTCGATGGCCTGCCCCAGCCGCCGGCGCAGCGTGAGCCCCAGGTCCGGGGCGCGCTTGGCCAGCACGGCGTCGATGAGGGCCGCCTCCTCGGAGACGACCTCCTGCGCCACCATCTCGGGGACCACGGACTGGGGGGCGGACTCCTCCAGGAGGGGCACCACCCGAGCGGACACCACGAGCGCCACGCCCGCGAGCAGCGGGAGCCGGGAGCACCCACTGCTCAGGGCATGAAGCCCCGCGAAGAACCGCGTTCCCAACGACCTGCCGCCCGAGGCGGCGGGTCCACTCACTTCCGGTGCTCCAGGGCCTGGATGCGTTCGCTCAGACGCTCCAGGCGGGCACCGAATGCCTGCAGCTCCTCGCGGCGCGGCAGCTTCAGGAGGGACAGGGCCGTGCGGACCCGCTCCTCCACGTTGTGCTCCAGGTCCTTGCGGTGCCCCGTCAGCCGCTCCGCGAACTCACGGGCCTGGCGCTTCACCTCGTCCTGGCTCCAGCCCGCGACGGACGCCACGCGCTGCACGGCGCGGGAAGCCTCCTCCTCCGCCGTGTTCACCGCCAGGAGCGCCTGGCTCCAGATCCGCTCGAATGCCTCCGCCACGGAGGTCTTCTCTCGGGGGGCCTCGGTGTTGTTGTCCATGAAGTCGCTCCGGGAGTTACCCCGGGCCCTTCCCGTGGAAGGAACCCTGGGCATTCAAAGGGGTTTGCGACCTAAGCACACCCCATGGGTGATGAAAACGCTGCTCAGGCCCGCGGAGAAGACGCCGCGCCGCCTGAATTCTTGGTCGAAGCGTGGGCGCGCCGGGTGGGCTTCAGGAGCACATCCAGCTTCTTCGACAGGCGGCCCAGCTCCTGGGTGATCTGCTGCACCTGGGACTGGCTGGCAACTCCCACCGCCTCCACGACCTTCGTCTGGAGCCCATCCAGCCGCTTGCGAAGCTCCACGCCCGCCTCGTCCACCTTCTTGGTCAGCTCCTGGACGCGGGGGTCGGCGCGCAGCTCACCGGCCTGCACCTTCGTCCACAGGGCCTGGACCTCCTTCGCCGCCACCTGGCTTCGCGTCTCCAGTGCACGGAAGGCCTTGTTCGCCTCCCCTTCCAGGCCCTGGAACCGCTTCTGCGCCTCGGAGAACCGCCCCTTCAGGTAGGCCTCCACGTTCTGCGTCATGCCCGTCTTCGCGTCAGCCTTCTCAGTCGTCGTCGCCATGTCGCGCTCCCCCCCGGGTGTTCCGGGTCTCACAACGTGATGCGTCAAAATAACGCACCGCGACATACTGTCAAGCGAACAGGTAGCGGAGTGTGCAAAACGAGAAAGCCGCCGCCCCGGTATGACACCAGGACGGCGGCTGACTCACGGAGCGTCAGGGACGCTCCGGGGAAGCACTAGGCGACGTCGGTGGACCGGGTGTCCGGCCGCGACGGCGGAGGGGCCAGCGGGCCGGTGTCGCCGTGGGTGGCGGCCAGGGCGGCCTCCATCTCGTTGACCTCGTCCGTGGGGCTCTCCACCTCGATGTCGAGGTGCTTGTAGTTCGGCAGGCCCGTGCCGGCGGGGATGAGCCGGCCCATGATGACGTTCTCCTTGAGGCCGCGCAGGTAGTCCACCTTGCCGTTGATGGCGGCCTCGGTGAGCACCTTCGTGGTCTCCTGGAACGACGCCGAGGAGATGAACGACTCGGTGGAGAGCGACGCCTTGGTGATGCCGAGCAGCAGGGGCTCGCCCACGGCCGGGCGCTTCCCTTCGGACATGACCTTCTCGTTCTCCTCCTCGAACACCCACTTCTCGACCTGCTCGTCGACCAGGAAGTTGGTGTCGCCCACGTCGGTGACGCGCACCCGGCGCAGCATCTGCCGGACGATCGTCTCGATGTGCTTGTCGTTGATCTTCACGCCCTGCAGTCGGTAGACCTCCTGCACTTCGTCCACCAGGTAGCGCGCGAGTTCCTTCTCGCCCAGCACCTTGAGGATGTCGTGCGGGTTGGCCGCGCCGTCCATCATCGCCTCGCCGGCCTTCACGCGGTCGCCGGAGTGGACGTTGATGCTCTTGCCCTTGGAGATCAGGTACTCCTTGGCCAGGTCCGCGCGCTGCTCGCCGCTCACCTCGGGGGTGATGATGAGCTTGCGCTTGCCCTTGGTGTCCTTGCCGAAGGACACCACGCCGTCGATCTCCGCGATCGCCGCCGCGTCCTTGGGCTTGCGCGCCTCGAAGAGCTCGGCCACGCGGGGCAGACCGCCCGTGATGTCCTTGGTCTTCGTCGTCTCGCGCGGCACCTTGGCGATGACCTCACCCGCGGAGATCTCATCCTGGTCGTTGACCGTGATGATCGCGCCCTGGGGCAGGAAGTAGCTCGCCTGGTTCTTGGAGGACGGCAGATCCTTCACGTTGCCGGCCGCGTCGCGGATGGTGACGCGCGGACGCGCCTCCGGGTCCTTGGACTCGATGACCGTCTTGCGCGACAGGCCCGTGACCTCGTCGAGCGTCTCGGACATCGTCACGCCTTCGATGATGTCCTCGTAGCGCACGACACCGCCCACTTCCGTGAGCAGCGGGATGGCGAACGGGTCCCACTCGGCCACCAGCACGCCTGGCTCCAGCTTCTGGCCTTCCTTCACCAGGATGCGGGCGCCGTAGATGATCTGGTAGCGCTCACGCTCGCGGCCGGACTCGTCGACGATGACGATCTCGCCGTTGCGGTTCATGGCCACCAGCGTGCCGTCCGCCTTCTGCACCGTGTTCAGGCCCGCGAACTTCACGGAACCCGCGTAGCGGTTCTCCAGGCTGGACTGCTCCGCGCGACGGGTCGCCGCGCCACCGATGTGGAAGGTGCGCATGGTCAGCTGCGTACCCGGCTCACCGATGGACTGCGCCGCGATGACGCCCACGGCCTCGCCCACGGACACCTTGCGGCCACGCGCCAGGTCACGGCCGTAGCACTCCACGCAGATGCCGCGCTTGGCCTGGCAGGTGAGCACCGAGCGGATCTTCACCTTGTCCAGACCGCTGTTCTCGATGCGGCGGACGCGCTCCTCGTCGATCTCCTCGTTGGCGCGCACCAGCACCTCGCCCGTCACCGGGTCGAGGATGTCGTCCAGGGCCACGCGGCCCAGGATGCGCTCACCCAGCGGCTCGATGATCTCGCCGCCCTCGACCAGGGCGCCGATGAACAGACCGTCCATGGTGCCGCAGTCGTACTCGTTGATGATGGCGTCCTGCGCCACGTCCACGAGACGGCGGGTGAGGTAACCGGAGTTGGCCGTCTTGAGCGCCGTGTCCGCCAGGCCCTTGCGGGCGCCGTGCGTGGAGATGAAGTACTGGAGCACGGAGAGGCCTTCACGGAAGTTGGCCGTGATGGGCGTCTCGATGATTTCGCCGGAGGGCTTCGCCATCAGGCCGCGCATACCCGCCAGCTGGCGGATCTGCTGGGCGCTGCCGCGGGCGCCGGAGTCGGCCATGATGTAGATGGGGTTGAACGACGGCTGCTTGCGCGTCACGCGCTTGCCGTCCACGTCCCCGGAAGCCTCGTCCTGGGAGATCTGCTGCATCATCTCCTGGGCGACCTTCTCGGTGATCTCCGCCCAGATATCGATGACCTTGTTGTAGCGCTCACCGTCGGTGATGAGGCCTTCCAGGTACTGGTTCTCGATCTCCGCCACTTCCTTGCGCGCGTAGTCCAGGAACTCCTGCTTCTTCGCAGGGATGATCATGTCCTTGAGCGCGATGGAGATACCGGCGCGGGTCGCGTGGAAGTAGCCCGCGCTGCGGACGCGGTCCGCCAGCAGCACCGTCTCCTTCTCGCCCGTGAGGCGGTAGCAGAGGTCGATGAGGTTACCGAGCGACTTCTTGTCGAGCACCTTGTTGATGGCGTCGAAGCCCACGCGGCGCGGAACGACTTCCCACAGCAGCACGCGGCCGACCGTGGTCTCCTTGCGCTTGCCGTCGATGCGGCACACCACCTTGGCCTGCAGGTGGACCTCACCGTGGTCGTACGCGGCGCGCACCTCGTCCGGCGACGCGAACACGCGGCCTTCGCCGTTGGCGAACTCGCGGGCGCGCGTCATGTAGTAGATGCCGAGCACCATGTCCTGCGTCGGGACGATGATGGGCTTGCCGTTCGCGGGGCTGAGGATGTTGTTCGTCGACATCATCAGCACGCGCGCTTCCATCTGGGCCTCGATGGACAGCGGCACGTGCACGGCCATCTGGTCGCCGTCGAAGTCCGCGTTGAACGCGGCGCAGACCAGCGGGTGCAGCTGGATGGCCTTGCCTTCGATGAGCACGGGCTCGAAGGCCTGCATGCCCAGGCGGTGCAGCGTGGGGGCGCGGTTGAGGAGCACCGGGTGCTCGCGGATCACGTCCTCGAGGATGTCCCAGACCTCCGGACGCTCCTTCTCCACCATCTTCTTCGCGGACTTGATGGTGGTGACGTAGCCCTTCTCTTCAAGCTTGTTGTAGATGAACGGCTTGAAGAGCTCGAGCGCCATGATCTTCGGCAGGCCGCACTGGTGCAGGCGCAGCTCGGGACCAACGACGATGACGGAGCGGCCCGAGTAGTCCACGCGCTTGCCGAGCAGGTTCTGGCGGAACCGGCCCTGCTTGCCCTTGAGCATGTCGGACAGCGACTTCAGCGGCCGCTTGTTCGGGCCGGTGATGGTCTTTCCGCGGCGGCCGTTGTCGAACAGCGCGTCCACGGCCTCCTGGAGCATCCGCTTCTCGTTGCGGATGATGATGTCCGGCGCGTTCAGCTCCTGCAGCCGCTTGAGGCGGTTGTTGCGGTTGATGACGCGGCGGTACAGGTCGTTGAGGTCGGAGGTCGCGAAGCGGCCGCCGTCCAGGGGCACCAGCGGACGCAGGTCGGGCGGGATGACCGGGATGACGTCCAGCATCATCCACTCCGGCTTGTTGCCGGACGAGCGGAACGCCTCGGCCACCTTCAGGCGCTTGGCGTACTTCTTCCGCTTCGCCTCGCTGGTGGTCTCGCGCATGTCCTTGCGCAGTTCCTCGGACAGCTTCTCCACGTCCAGGGACTTGAGCATCTCGCGGACGGCCTCGCCGCCCATGCCCGCGCTGAACGAGTCCTCACCGTGCTCCTGGAAGAGCCGGTGCATCTTCTCCTCGGAGATCAGCTCGCCCCTCTGGAGCGGCGTCGCCTTGGGGTCGATGACCATGTAGCTCTCGCAGTACAGCACCTTCTCCATCTCCTTGAGGGTGATGTCGAGCAGGTTGCCGATGCGGCTGGGCAGCGACTTGAGGAACCAGATGTGGGCCACGGGCGTGGCCAGCGTGATGTGTCCCAGGCGCTCACGGCGCACCTTGGACTGGATGACCTCCACGCCGCACTTCTCGCACACGACGCCACGGTGCTTCATGCGCTTGTACTTGCCGCAGTTGCACTCGTAGTCCTTCACCGGCCCGAAGATGCGGGCGCAGAACAGGCCGTCCCGCTCCGGCTTGAAGGTGCGGTAGTTGATCGTCTCCGGCTTCTTCACCTCGCCGTGCGACCACTGACGGATCTTGTCGGGCGACGCCAGCGCGATGCGGATGGCGTTGAACGACAGCGGGTCCTTCGGCTTCTCGAAGAAGTTGAAAATGTCCTTCACGTTGCCTCCGAAAACTTATGAGCGCTCAGGGCGCCAAACGTTTCGGGCCCCCGCCCTGCGCCCGGCCAGCCGCTCCCTCCACGAGGAAGCAGCCAGCCGGTCAGGCGGGCGCACCGGCTTCTTTGAAAAGGCCTAGGCCTCGGTCCCTGACTTCCGGTCCTCGCCGTCGCCGCCGCCCAGGAAGTCACCGCCGAAGCTGCGCTGCCGCTCCGGGGGCGCGCTCTCCAGCAGCTCCACGTCCAGGGCCAGCGACTGGAGCTCCTTGAGGAGCACGTTGAACGACTCGGGCAGGCCGGACTCCAGGACGTTGTCGCCCTTGACGATCGCCTCGTACATGCGCGTGCGGCCCACCACGTCGTCCGACTTGACCGTGAGGAACTCCTGCAGCGTGTACGCCGCGCCGTAGGCCTCCATCGCCCAGACTTCCATCTCGCCCAGACGCTGACCGCCGAACTGGGCCTTGCCGCCCAGGGGCTGCTGCGTGACGAGCGAGTAGGGCCCGATGGAACGGGCGTGGATCTTCTCGTCCACCAGGTGGTGCAGCTTGAGCATGTACATCACGCCCACGGTGACGTTCTGGTCGAACGGCTCACCCGTGCGGCCGTCGAAGAGCACCATCTGACCGGAGCGCGGCAGCCGGCCCTCGTCGAAGAGGGCGTGCAGCTCCGTCTCACGAGCGCCGTCGAACACCGGCGTCGCCACGTGGATGCCCTTCTTCAGGCGGCGGCAGAGGTCCTGGACCTCCTGGTCGGACAGGCCGTCCACGAAGTCGCCGAAGGCCTTGTCGTCGTAGACGGTCTTCAGCTGCTTCTTGAGCTGCTCGCCGCTGAAGTTCTCTTCGATGTAGCGCTGCAGCTGCTCGCCCACGCCCTTCGCGGCCCAGCCCAGGTGGACCTCGAGGATCTGCCCGATGTTCATGCGGGAAGGAACGCCGAGCGGGTTGAGGACGATGTCCACCGGACGCCCGTCCTCCAGGTACGGCATGTCCTCCTCGGGGAGGACGCGGGACACGACGCCCTTGTTGCCGTGGCGGCCGGCCATCTTGTCGCCCACCGCCAGCTTGCGCTTGATGGCGACGTACACCTTCACCATCTTGATGACGCCCGGGGGGAGCTCGTCGCCCTTCTTGATGCGGGCGATCTTCTCGCCGAAGGCCAGCTTCACGGCCTCCTTCGTCTCCTCCAGGTTGCGCAGGATGTCGCGCAGGCGCGCATCCAGCGGATCACCGACGGAGATCTCGCCCCAGTACTTGTACGGCACCGTGGCCAGCAGCTCGTCGTTGAGGATGTCCCCCTTCTTCAGGAGGATCTTCCCCTTGTCGTCCACGAGCTTGCCCTGGACCTCCTTGCCGCGGACCAGCCCGCGGAGGCGGCTGTACGCGGAGTCCTGGAGGACCTTGATCTCGTCGTTCTGGTCCTTGAGGAGCTTCGCCTCCTCCATGGACTCGATCTGCTTGGCGCGCTCGTCCTTCTCCACACCCTTGCGGCTGAACACCTTGGCGTTGATGACGGTGCCGACCACGCCCGGGGGCACGCGCAGGGAGCTGTCGCGCACGTCGCCGGCCTTCTCACCGAAGATGGCGCGCAGCAGCTTCTCTTCGGGAGAGAGCTGGGTCTCGCCCTTCGGGGTGATCTTGCCCACCAGCACGTCGCCGGGCTTCACCTCGGCGCCGATGCGGATGATGCCGCTCTCGTCCAGGTCCTTGAGGGCTTCCTCACCCACGTTCGGAATGTCGCGGGTGATCTCCTCCTTACCCAGCTTGGTGTCGCGCGCGATGCACTCGAACTCCTCGATGTGGATGGACGTGAAGACGTCCTCCTTGAGGATGCGCTCGCTGAGCAGGATGGAGTCTTCGAAGTTGTAGCCCTGCCACGGCATGAACGCGACGACCACGTTCTGCCCCAGCGCCAGCTCACCGGTCTCGGTGGCCGGACCGTCCGCGATCACGTCGCCCTTCTTCACCCGGTCACCCTTGCGGATGATGGGCTTCTGGTTGAGGCACGTGTTCTGGTTGGAGCGCTGGTACTTGAGCAGGTTGTAGATGTCGACCTCGCTCGACACGTCGCTCAGGGCCGCGTTGGAGTCCGCCTTCACCACGATGCGGCTGGCGTCCACCGACTCCACGATGCCGTCACGGCGGGCCACGCACGTCACGCCCGAGTCGCGCGCGACGATGGCCTCGATGCCCGTGCCCACGAGCGGGGCCGCGGTGCGCAGGAGCGGCACCGCCTGGCGCTGCATGTTGGAGCCCATGAGCGCGCGGTTCGCGTCGTCGTTCTCCAGGAACGGGATGAGGGAGGCGGCCACCGACACCAGCTGGTTCGGGGACACGTCCATCAGGTCCACGTCCTCGGCCTTGACCTGGACGAACTCGCCGCTGCGGCGGCTCTGCACCAGCGCGTTGACGAACTTGCCCTTCTTGTCCGTCTCCGCGTTCGCCTGGGCGATGGTGTGCTTCTCCTCCTCGAGCGCCGAGTAGAAGGCCACGTCCCCCGTCACGCTGCCCGCGTCCACCTTGCGATACGGCGTCTCCACGAAGCCGAACTCGTTGACGCGCGCGTAGGTCGACAGCGACGCGATGAGGCCGATGTTCGGGCCTTCCGGCGTCTCGATGGGGCAGATGCGGCCGTAGTGCGTCGGGTGCACGTCGCGGACTTCGAAGCCCGCGCGCTCACGCGTGAGGCCGCCAGGCCCGAGCGCGGACAGACGGCGCTTGTGCGTGACTTCCGAGAGCGGGTTCGTCTGGTCCATGAACTGCGACAGCTGGCTGGATCCGAAGAACTCCTTGATCACCGCCGTCACCGGCTTGGCGTTGATCAGGTCGTGCGGCATGAGCGTCTCGATCTCCTGGAGGCTCATGCGCTCCTTGATCGCGCGCTCCATGCGGACGAGGCCGATGCGGTACTGGTTCTCCAAGAGCTCGCCCACCGCGCGGACGCGGCGGTTGCCCAGGTGGTCGATGTCGTCGATCGTGCCCTTGCCGTTCTTCAGGTCGATCAGGTAGCGGATGACCTCCAGGATGTCGCGCTTGGTCAGGATCTGACCGTCGAGGGGCTCCTCGAGGCTGAACTTGAAGTTCAGCTTGAGGCGGCCGACCTTGGACAGGTCGTAGCGCTCCGGGTTGAAGAACAGGTTGCTGAACAGGTTCGTCGCCGTCTCCGGCGTCGGGGGATCGCCCGGGCGCAGACGCCGGTAGATCTCCATGATGGCCTGCTCGGGCGACTCGATCTTGTCCAGCATCAACGTCTCACGCAGGTACGGACCCACGTTGAGGTTGTCGATGAAGAGGACCTTGAACTCCTTGATGTCGCGCTTGAGGAGTTCGTCCACCTTCTCCTGGGACACCTCCTCGTTGCACTCGAGGATGACCTCACCGGTGTTCTCGTCCACCACGTCGTAGGCGGACACCTTGGTGAAGAGCTCGTCCGCGTCGATGGGCAGCTTGGTCATCTTCGCCGCCTCAAGCTTCTTGATGGCGGCGCGCGTGAACTTGCGGTTCTTCTTGACGATCAGCTCACCGGCCTTGGTCTTGATGTCGCGCGTGGCGCGCTGACCCGGCAGGAGCTCCAGCTCGACGGACTTCTCGAAGTCCGCGGCGCTCTGCAGGTAGATGGTCTCGGTGGCGTAGTAGTAGTTGAGGATTTCCTCGGTGGAACCCTTGAAGTCGAGCGGGTTCTTCTTCGCCGTGTCACCGACGGCGCCCAGGGCGCGGATGAGCACGGTGGCCGGCAGCTTGCGGCGCCGGTCGATGCGCACGTACAGCAGGTCCTTGTGGTCGAACTCGAAGTCGATCCACGAGCCGCGGTACGGGATGATGCGGGCGTTGTAGAGCAGCTTGCCCGACGAGTGGCTCTTGCCCTTGTCGTGGTCGAAGAACGCACCCGGGCTGCGGTGCAGCTGGCTCACCACGACGCGCTCGGTGCCGTTGATGATGAACGTGCCGTTCTGGGTCATCAGCGGGATTTCGCCGAAGTAGACCTCTTGCTCCTTCACGTCGCGGATGGACTGGGCGCCGGTCTCCTCGTCCTTGTCCCAGACGACCAGGCGCACGACGACCTTGATAGGCGCCGAGTAGGTCATTCCACGCTGGTGGCACTCATCGACGTCGTACTTCGGCTTCTCCAGGTGATAGCTGACAAACTCCAGCGAGGAGGTCTCGTTGAAGTCCCGGATCGGGAAGACGGACTTGAAGACACCCTGAAGGCCAAGGTCCTCACGCTTCTCCGGGGCGATGTCGGCCTGGAGGAACTTCTCGTAGGATTGCTTCTGGATGTTGATGAGATTGGGAATGTCGATGATCTTCGCGATTTTCGCGAAGGTCTTCCGCACGCGGAAATTGTTCTGGATCTGCGTCGGCATTCGGTCTCCGGGGACGGCTGCTCGGGCGGGGCAAACTTCAGTAACGCGCGGCGGCGCCGGGAAATTTGGCAAATGTCAAATGGGCAAAGCCGGCGCCCCAGCAAAGGGAGCGCCGGCCTGCTCATCCGATCAGGCGGCTACCCGGGATTTCCCGGAAGAACAGGGTAGCCCCTGTACAGAACTACTTGATCTCGACGGTGGCGCCAGCCGCGGTGAGCTGGTCCTTGATCTTCTTGGCGTCGTCCTTGTTGACGCCTTCCTTGACCGTCTTGGGCGCGCCCTCGACCAGGTCCTTGGCCTCCTTCAGGCCCAGGCCGGTGATCGCGCGGATCTCCTTGATGACGTTGATCTTGTTGGCGCCGGCGTTCGCCAGCACCACGTTGAACTCCGTCTTCTCCTCAACAGGAGCGGCGGCGGCGGCGGGGCCCGCGGCGGCAACGGCCACGGCGGCGGCGGAAACGCCCCACTTGTTCTCCAGCAGCTTCACGAGCTCGCCCGCCTCGAGGACGGTGAGCTTCGAGAGTTCTTCAGCAATCGCGTTCAAATCGGCCATGGAACTGTTCCTTCTGGTTGACTAACGGCCGGCGACCCATTTGGGCGGCTCGGCCGAAGAGGTTGCGGTAGAAATACTTCTCGGGACGATTACTGTCCCTGCGCCTTGTCCGCGTGCGCCTGGATGACGCGCGCGAGCTGCGACCCGGGGGCCGCGATGGTCCGGACCAGCTTGCCTGCAGGCTGGTTGAGCATGCCGAGCAACATCCCGCGCAGCTCATTGAGGCCCGGCAGCTTCGCCAGTGCCTTCACGCCGTTGGCGTCGACCTTGTTACCGGCGACGACGGCGCTACGGACCTTGATGGTCTCCATGTCCTTGATGAAATCCATCAGGATCTTCGCAGGAGCCACCTCGTCGTCGTAGCTGATGCACAGGGCCACGGGACCCGTGAAGTCATCAGAAATCGCGGAGACGGTCGTACCCTGAGCGGCACGGCGCGCCAGCGTGTTCTTGATGACCTTGTACTCGACCTTGCCCTCGCGGAACTTGCGACGCAGCTTGGTGACGGTTTCGACGTTCACCTTGGAGGACTCCACGAGCACCGCGGTCTTGGTCCGCGAAAACTTCTCGTGAAGGTCCTTGATCATCTCTTCCTTCTCGCTCTTCAGCACCTTGACTCACCTCCTTCATGGCCCGACCTGACGGTCGGGCGTGATGCCTGGGCCAAAGTGGCAGAGCGAGGGAGGAGCCTCCGAGAGGCACCACACCGCACCTCCAGTCTCGGCAGGGCTGACCTTGCGGTCGTTTGAACCAGGAGCGGATGGACGGCCCGACCGGTTGCCCGGTTCCCAACGGACGCGTCTTCTCCAATCCAGGTCCCTGCTGTCATGAACCAGGTCGGAACGCCGCGTCTCTCGACATGGCGCCCCAATTGCAAAAGCCGGGGGCCTATACCCCCGGCTTTCGCAAAGATCCAGCACTTTCTAACGGACCGACGTTCGCGGGCGACGGGACTGACGCTCCCCGTCAGGGAGCGCACCCTTCCCTGCCCGCCCTGGCACCCGCGATTAGCGGTGACGCGCCAGGATTTCCGTGGTGTCGAGCTTGATGCCCGGCCCCATGGTCGTCGAGATGGCGATGCCCTTCAGGTACACGCCCTTGGCGGTGGCCGGCTTGAGCTTCATCACCAGGTCCACCAGCGCGTTGAAGTTCGCCTCGAGCTTGTCCGCGTCGAAGGAGGCCTTGCCCATCTTGGCGTGGACGATGCCCGCCTTCTCAGCGCGGAAGTCGACCTTACCGCCCTTGGAGTCACGGATGGCCTTGGCGACGTCCATGGTCACCGTGCCGACCTTCGGGTTCGGCATGAGGCCACGGGGACCGAGCACCTTACCGAGGCGGCCGACGATACCCATCATGTCCGGCGTCGCGATGACGGTGTCGAAGTCGAGGAAGCCTTCCTCGATGCGCTTCTGGAGGTCCTCGGCGCCGACGATGTCCGCGCCGGCGTTGGTGGCCTCGGTGGCGCGCTCGCCCTTGGCGAACACGGCCACGCGCACGGTGGCGCCGGTGCCGTGCGGGAGCACCACGGCGCCACGGACCATCTGGTCCGCGTGCTTCGGGTCCACGCCCAGGTTGATGGCGACGTCGACCGTCTGGTCGTACTTCGTCGCGCGGGCATCCACCGTCTTCTTCAGCAGCGCGAAGCCCTCGGCGACGGCGTAGCGCTTGTTGCGGTCCACCAGCTCGTTGGACGCGCGGAACTTCTTTCCATTGGTAGCCATGGCAGGAATCCTTGAGAGGTAGGGCGGGCTAGCCGACGACGTCGATGCCCATGGAGCGCGCGGTGCCGGCAATGGTGTTCATGCAGGCTTCGAGGGACGCGGCGGTGGTGTCCTGGATCTTCTTGTTGGCGATCTCCTCAAGCTGCTTGCGGGTGATCTGCCCCACCTTCTCCTTGCCCGGCTTCTTCGCGCCCGAACCCTTCTTCTTCTCCGTGTGGAGACCCGCGGCCTTCTTGATGAGGATCGCGGCGGGAGGGGTCTTCAGGATGAAGGTGAAGGAGCGGTCCTGATACACGGTGATGATCACCGGGATGATCAGACCCTCCTTGGCCTCCGCCTGCGTCTTGGCGTTGAACTGCTTGCAGAACTCCATGATGTTCACGCCCTGCTGACCGAGCGCGGGACCAATCGGCGGGGCGGGGTTCGCCTTGCCGGCGGGGATCTGCAACTTGACCTGACCTGTGACCTTCTTCATCGGCGGACTGCTGCCTTTCGAGAGGGTGGTTCCGACGGGCCGCCAGACGGGGCGGCCCTCCCACCCGTTGATCCGCGCCCGTCACCCGGGCACGGAAGACTTGTGAAACTAGCCGGTGGTCTTCTCCACCTGCATGAAGTCGAGCTCCACGGGGGTCGCACGGCCGAAGATGCTGACGAGCACGCGCACGCGGCCCTTCTCCGGGTTGACCTCTTCCACGGTGCCATTGAAGTTGGCGAACGGGCCGTCGATGACGCGCACCGTGTCGCTGGTCTCGAACTGGACCTTGGGCTTGGCCTTGTGGGCGCCCTCGGTGACCTGCGCGGTGAGGCGCTCGACCTCGCGGTCCGACATGGGCCGGGGCTGCTCGTTCTGGCCGACGCCCGGGAACCCCGTCACCTTGGAGGTGTTCTTCACCAGGTGGACGGTGGTGTCGCTGAGCTCCATCTGGACGAAGATGTAGCCCGGAAACAGCTTGCGGCGGGTGGTCTTCTTCTCGCCGTTCACCATCTCCACGACCTGCTCCATGGGGATGAGGATCTCACCAATCAGATCCTGGTCCTGCAGGCCCTTGAGGCGCACCTGCTCTTCCAGGTTCTTCTTCGCCTGGTTCTCGTAGTTCGAGTAGGTCTGGACCGTGAACCATTTCTTCGCCATTACAGCTTCCCCCACAGGGCAGGCAGCCACTCCACCATCAAGTTGTAGGCGACGGTGTCGATGCAGAAGAGCAGAACGGCCGCCACCAGCGAGGCGACGACCACGGCCATGGTCGATGCGCGGGTCTCCGACCAGGTAGGCCAGGTGACCTTCATCAATTCGGCCGCCACGTCGATGGAGAGGGCGTGCGTGCGAGGGTGGAAGTAGGCCGCCAGCACCAGGGCCAGGGCGACCCCATAGCCCGCGAGCGTCGACACGCGCCAGCCGAGGCCTTCGAAGAGCTCCACGTCGCTCCAGCCGAACCGGCTCCAGAGCAACCCGAAGACGTGCTCCAGGAAGAGGGCCAGGACGATGCCGGAGACGAGATAGAAGATGACCACGAGCCGCTTGGGGTCGATGCCCGAGCGGTTAGCCTGCTGGCTGGCCTCAGATGCCGTCGCCATGGTGCCTCACGAGGGACTGCGGAAGCGGGACTGCGAAAAGGCAGGGACCCCCGGCACCGCTCGGTACCGGGGGTCCCTGTACTGAAGCTGGCAGGCCAGGAGGGATTCGAACCCCCAACACGCGGATTTGGAGACCGCTGCTCTACCGTTGGAGCTACTGGCCTAAACCTTCATGGAACGGACGACCTAGACCTTGCCTTCCTTGTGGTCCGTATGCTTGCGGCACCGAGGGCAGAACTTGCTCAGCTCGAGCTTGTCCTGGCTCTTCCGCTTGTTCTTCGTGGTCGTGTAGTTCCGCTCTTTGCACGTGGTGCACTCGAGCGAGATGATGGAACGGTTACCCTTAGGCATGGTTCATTTCACCAGATGCGAGAAGGGAAGGCTACAAAAGCAGCCCTCCCCTCCGCAACTCAGTGCCCGTGAAAGCCGGTCGGCGGGAAGCCGACTAGGCGATGATCTCCGCAACGACGCCGGCGCCCACCGTACGGCCACCCTCGCGGACGGCGAACCGGAGCTCCTTCTCCATCGCGACCGGGGTGATGAGCTCCACCTCGATGGCGATGTTGTCGCCCGGCATGACCATCTCGACGTTGTCCGGCAGCTTCACCGTGCCCGTCACGTCCGTGGTGCGGAAGTAGAACTGCGGACGGTACCCCTTGAAGAACGGGGTGTGGCGGCCGCCCTCTTCCTTCGACAGCACGTAAATCTGCGCCTTGAACTTCGTGTGCGGCGTGATGCTGCCCGGCTTCGCCAGCACCTGGCCGCGCTCCATGTCCTCGCGCTTGAGGCCACGGACCAGCGCGCCGATGTTATCGCCCGCCCGGCCCTCGTCCAGCAGCTTGCGGAACATCTCCACGCCCGTCACCACCGTCTTCTGCGTCGCGCGCAGACCGACGACTTCCACTTCCTCGCCGACCTTGATGATGCCGCGCTCCACGCGACCAGTCGCCACCGTGCCACGGCCGGCGATGGAGAAGACGTCTTCCACCGGCATCAGGAAGGGCTTGTCCGTCGCGCGCTGCGGGGTCGGGATGTAGGCGTCCACCGCCTCCATCAGCTTCAGGATGGCCGGCTCGCCGATGTCGCTGGTGTCACCCTCCAGCGCCTTCATCGCGGAGCCGGGGATGATGGGGATGGTGTCGCCCGGGAACTCGTACTTCTTGAGCAGGTCGCGGACTTCCATCTCCACGAGCTCGCGCAGCTCGGGGTCGTCCAGCAGGTCCACCTTGTTCAGGAAGACCACGATGTAGGGCACGCCCACCTGGCGCGCCAGCAGGATGTGCTCGCGCGTCTGGGGCATCGGGCCGTCCGCCGCCGACACCACCAGGATGGCGCCGTCCATCTGCGCCGCGCCCGTGATCATGTTCTTCACGTAGTCGGCGTGCCCCGGGCAGTCGACGTGCGCGTAGTGACGGTTCTTCGTCTTGTACTCCACGTGCGCCGTGGAGATGGTGATGCCGCGCTCGCGCTCTTCCGGCGCCTTGTCAATCTGGTCGTACGCCAGGAACGTGGCGCCGCCCGTCTTGGCCAGCACCTTCGTGATGGCGGCCGTCAGCGACGTCTTGCCGTGGTCCACGTGCCCAATCGTTCCGATGTTCACGTGGGGCAGGCTGCGATCGAACTTTTCCTTGGACATGACACTCCTCGAAAAATGGAGCCCTGAACCAGGATTGAACTGGTGACCTCATCCTTACCAAGGATGCGCTCTGCCAACTGAGCTATCAGGGCTTGGCGATTCACTACAACGGTTGGAGCGGGAAATGGGATTCGAACCCACGACATTCAGCTTGGAAGGCTGACGCTCTACCAACTGAGCTATTCCCGCATTGCCGAGTGGAGAGAGGTGGATTCGAACCACCGTAGGCGTTGAGCCGGCAGATTTACAGTCTGCTCCCTTTGGCCGCTCGGGCATCTCTCCAGATATTCGCTTGTGGTGCTGCGCGCTGCTCTCTACACCATCCTGCTGCGTCCCGGGCCCTTATCCGCGGCCCGTCCTACCTGGCCGGCGGCGGGATTTGAACCCGCGACCTACTGATTACAAATCAGTTGCTCTACCGACTGAGCTACACCGGCATCCATCCAGCAACTGCCCCGCCCTACCTCATCCCGAGCGGACCGTCAACCCCTCGGCAGCGGCTTGAGAGGCGCGACCTTTTAAAAGCCCCCACTCTCCAAGTCAAGGAGATTGATCCGGAGTCGTCAGCGGGAAGGACGGCCCCGCTGGCGGGCGACCTCGTATAGCAGAATCGCGGCGGAAACCGACGCATTCAATGAACCGACCTGACCGCCCATGGGAATCCGGAGGCGGAAGTCGCAGTGCTTGAGGACGCCTTCCCTCACGCCCGCCCCCTCTGCCCCCACCACCAGCGCCAGGGGCCCGTCCAGACGGGCGCTCCACAGAGGCTCGGCGCCCTCCACGTCCGCGGCCGCCACCCAGAGGCCCGCTTCCTTCAGCTGCTCCAGGGCACGGGAGATGTTGGTGACACGCGCGATGGGGCAGTACTCGACGGCGCCCGCGGAGGCCTTGGCCACCGTGCCCGTCACCTGCACGGCGCGGTCCTTGGCCAGGACGACGCCGTGGGCCCCGAGTGCGTGGGCCGAGCGGATGATGGCGCCCAGGTTGTGCGGATCCTGGATGCCGTCGAGCACGACGACGAGCGCGGGCTGCTTCTTGGCCTTCGCCGCGTCCAGCACGTCCTCCAGTTCGACGTACTGGAAGCCGCGCAGTTCGGCGACGACGCCCTGGTGCACGCCGCCCTCGGCCATGGAGGACAGCCGCTCGCGGCCGACCTTCTCCACCCGGACGCCCGCGTCACGCGCGCGACTGAGCAGCTCGCCCGCGGCCTTGGCGCCGACCTGCCCGTCGACGATGAAGAGGCGCTCCACCGCGTCGGGATGGGCCCGCAGGGCCTCCAGCACGGGGTTGACGCCATGGACGTAGCGCGGGGCTTCGTGGCCGCCGCGTTCACCACTGGAAGGCTTGGGGGAGCGCTCGCGCATGGGGGCTACTGGACCTCCACGGGCAGCGAGAAGGTCTTCTTCTGACGGGCGCAGATCTTCTCCGTGCAGATGAAGAAGGTCAGCGTCGCGTCCAGCGTGCCCTTGCCGGCGGACACCGCGGTGAAGGGGACCTCGAAGCGCGGATCCACGAACTGCTGGCCGTCCGCCTTCTTCGCCACCGACTGTTCACGGGTCAGCGTCTTCTGGGCGGGCGTCAGCTGCTTGCCCGTCAGCTCCAGCTTCAGCGGGGCCTCGTCGGAGACGTGGGCGCCGGGCTTCGACTTGATGGCGAGCACGAACGTGCCCTGCCCTCCGGCCTTCACCTGCGTCGACGTCCCCTCGGTGGTGACTTCGTAGAGGGTGGCGGGGTCCACGTCCTGGGCCAGCACCGGCGCGCCGACGAGCGTCAGCAGCAGGGGGGCCAGGGTCGGGAGGCGGCGGGTGCTGGGCATGGGTGTCTCCAGGAAGGCGGCGTTCGTATACCGGGGCTTCGGACGCGCGGGGAGCGCTTTCTCTTCTAACTCCGCGGCGCGTTCACCTTCACGGCGCCCTTGCGCCCCGGAGGCGGCGGGGGCAGGGCCTGGGGCGTCTCCAGGGCAGCGGTCCAGACGGGGGCGGCGCCGGCGATGAGGGCCTCCGCCCGCTGGATGATGGGCGTGGCCAGGTCCAGGCCCGTCGCGGCCTCCATCTCCAGGAGCGCGGGCGAGCTGTTCACTTCGAAGACCTTGGGGTGCCCCTGGACGTCCAGGATGTCCACCGCGGCGACCTCCAGGCCCACGAGCCGGGCGACCTTCTCCGCCGTGGCGCGATGGCCGGGGGACAGCGGCAGGGCTTCCAGGCGGGCGCCCCGGTTCAGCGTGTGAGACAGGCGCCCGGGGCGCGGCTTGCGCAGCACGCAGGCGATGGCCTCACCACCCACCACGAGCACGCGCACGTCCTGGCCGGTGCTGCGCACGTACTCCTGCATCACGAGGTTGTGCCCCAGACCGAGCACCGCCTCGAGCGCGGCCTCCAGTGACTGGAGGCTCTCGCAGACCATCACGCCGTGCTTCTCCTGGCCCTGGAGGAGCTTCACCAGCACGGGCACCCCGCCCACCAGGCCGACCATCTCCTTGAGGTGGGCCGCGTCCCGGGCCATCACCGTGGCGGGGATGTCGATGCCGTGGGCGGACAGGAGCTGGAGCGCGCGCATCTTGTTGCGCGACTGCGCGATGGCCTGGGCGTGGTTCACCAGGGGCACGCGCGCCAGACCGAACTGGTTCACCACCGCGAGCCCGTAGGTGCTGATGGACAGGGCGATGCGCGGGATGACGACGTCGGTGGGCGTGAGCTTCTTGCGGTCGTAGAACAGGGTCGCCTGGCTGCCCCCGTCCAGATGCATCTGCACCCGGAGCGGGTTGAGCACGCGGACCCGATGTCCCCTCGCGCGGCCTGCTTCGACGATCCGCCGCGTGGACGAGATGGAAGCGGAGCGCGAGAGGACAGTGATTTTCATGGCGGAGGCGACCGGCCGGCGAGGACCCTATAATCCCCGCCTCCGCCCGCGTAAAGCCGCCTCCGCCTGCCTGCCAGCTACAGCTGGCGGATGGCGCGCACTTCGACGCTGACCGGGTCTTCCGGCCGCGACGCTTCAAGCTTCGTGCAGGTGCTGCCCGTGAACCGCACGCCACCGCTCTCCAGCGACCAGGTGTCGGGGCCCGCGAGCGTGCGCTCGCCGTCGATGTAGACGACGATGAGCTTCTCATTGGAGGGCAGCTGGCTCTGCTCGAGCGGCGTGAAGCACGGCTCGCCCGGCTGGATCGCCTCGCTGATCGACTTCAGCGCGTCCGCCAGCTCTTCGCGGTTGCCCGCCTGGTAGAAGGAGCGGCCGCAGAAGCCGGTGCTGACGTCGCAGGTGTCACCCTCGCCGCAGTCGATGCTGGCCTTGCACGTGCGCGCGAAGCCGCCCGCGCGAGCCATCTCGTTGAGGACGCTGGGGCCGTCACCCGCCGACGTCTCCGCGCCGAAGCCGATGACGATGGTGGAGATCCTGTTCGCCTTCAGCGTCGACACCGCGGTCACGGAGGCGTTCTTGTCGAGGCAGCCACGATGGAAGTACGGGCTGAAGCTGTCCACGCACAACGACGGCGTTTCGAGCGTGCAGCGGCACTCCGCGCTGGTGCCATCGTAGGGGTTGCCTTCGTTGCAGTTGGGGAGACCATCGGTCAGCAGGATGATGATCTGATCGCGATCCTCGGAGTTGGCCCTCAGCTGCGTGCCGACGAACTCCAGGCTCGCGCTCGTCGGCGTACCGCCCCGGGGCCGGTTGGCGCCGCCATTGGGGATCCCCTGAAGCTGGTCATTGACCAGGCTCGCATAGTTCTGGAGGTCCTCGTCTGAATCCAGATCGAACGGAACAGCGGCGCGGACGCTCAGACTGCCAGGGGCAGCGCTGGCAGGCGCGCACAATTCAGGCACGGTGTTGTTCTGCGGCGGCGGCTTGATGGGAGGAGGCTCGGGGTAGGTCGTCAGGCCGAAACGGACCAGCTTGCCGCTCTCCGCGAGGAACGGGCCCATGGCGCCCTGGAGCTCCGACCAGCGCGTGGGGCACTTCGAGGTGTCGCAGGGATTGAGGTCCTCACACGTGTAGAACTTGCCGTCAGGGCCCCGGAAGTCACACACGCGCGTGCCGTTGACGACCAAGTCGGCGTTGACCGGCTTCGTCATCGAACCGGAGATGTCCACGAGGAGCATCACGTCCGGCTTGCTCTTGCGAGCGGTGATCACCGTCTCCTTCGTCGTCTGGGCGATCGCGAGCGGATCCACCGGCTCGAAGTCATAGGTCTGGCAGCCGGCCATCACGGCAACACCGAGGGTGCCGGCCAGCAGTGCGCTCAGGGGGGTCAACGTGGCGCGCATAGGCTTTGAGGGTTTCCTTCCAGGGGGGAACAACGAACTGCGAATGCCCCAGCGTAACGCGTGGACGCCCACCGAGGCTACAGCGACGCGCGGCAGGCAGGTTCCATTCAGGTAATGCTGCCAAGTTGCAACGACAGGCGATCCGCGAGGGCAGGTTCGGTTCTCCTGTCGGACATCCGTCTCCTTCCGGAGGGTGGGGGCCCGGCTCGGGTGTCCGCTCAGAGCGTGAGGACGCGCGCGCCGTCGGTCAGCCTCCAGATGGAGGCCAGGCCCATGACTTCGTCCAGCGTGCCGTGCAGTTCCTGCGGAGAGAGACCACAGATGCGCACCGTGGTGTCGCAGGCCACGAGCTTCGCGCCCAGGGCGCGCGCCTCCTCCAGCATCCGGGCAGGTGTAGGGACATTGAGCCCTTCGGCCCGGGCCGCCTCGGTGCGCTCCCGCTCGCTGTGCGCCAGGCCGAAGCCGCCGCGGACCAGCTGGCGCAGGGCCTCGAAGGCGAAGACGAAGTAGACGTCGTCGCCCATCGCGGCGGCGGTGATGCCCATGGAGGCCGCCTGATAGGCGGGCTCGTACGTGGCGTGTTGGAGGAAGAAGAAGACGCGTCCGGCCATGGTGGGCCGACCTTAGCGTTATCGAGTCCGGACCGGCAGCCGTCGTATAACGGGGCTCCCCTTCCCCACCGGGAGCCCCGCATGCCGAGCCAGCCGTCCCGCCCCCGCGGTGTTCGTCCCTCGCCGGTTCCGTTCCGTTCCGCCTCCTCGCGATGGGTGGCGCTGGCCGGTCTCGCCTTGCTCGCGGGCGTGGGGCCCATGTCCGAAGCGGCGCCTGTCCCCACGAAGGGCCCGACCGCGGCATCCGTGTCCCCCGCCGCCGTCGTTCCCGGGCCGCTGCGCACGGAGGCGCTGGGGTTGCTCTCTCAGCCGACCGTGGCGCCCGAGGCCGCGTGGCGCAGGTTCGGGCCAGAGGTCGTGCCCGTGCTCGCGGCGCTGGCGGAGGACACGAGCGTCCCGGATGCGCAGCGGATGCGGGCCGTGACGGCGTTGGCTCGCGTGGAGTCGCCCGAGGCGGGCCAGACGCTCCAGGCGATGCTGGAGGATCCGCACCGGCCTTCGGATGTCCGCTCGCAGGCCGCGGCGGCGCTGAGCCAGCGGCTGGGGTTCGAAGCAGTGAAGACGCTGCAGGCCCGGCTGGTGGACCGCGACCTGCGGTTGCGTGAGGCCGTCGCCCAGGCGCTTGGCCGGCTGGGCGGTCAGCGGGTGCGCGAGGTGCTGGAGGAGCGGCTCCCCCTGGAGGACATTCCCCAGGTGCGTGAAGCGCTCCAGCAGGGTCTCACGCTCGCGGAGCCCTGAGCCGGGCATGGCGGGGGCAGCCACCCTGATGGACTGCTCAGGGCTCGCGTCGGGCGGGACCTTCCGTTAGATGGGAGGCCATGCGCCCCACCGTCCTCCTTTTCGATATCGATGGCACCCTCGTCACCACCGGCGGTGCCGGCCGCCGAGCCATGGGCCTGGCCTTCGAGCAGCTTCACGGGCGGCGCGACGCGTGCGACGGCTTCAGCATGTCCGGCATGACGGACCGGGCCATCGTCCGCAAGGGGCTGGGCATCATCGGTCAGCCCGATACCGAGGACACCATCAGCGCGGTCATCGACGCGTACGTCGCCCACCTGGGACTGGAGGTTCCCAAGGTCGATGCGCGCGAGTACCGGCTGCACCCGGGCATGCGTGAGGCCGTGATGGAGGCTCGCTCGAGGCAGGGCTTCGCGGTGGGCCTGGGCACCGGCAACGTGCGCGCGGGCGCCAAGGTGAAGCTGGACCGCGTGAACATCCACGACCAGTTCGCCTTCGGTGGGTTTGGCTGCGACTTCGAGGACCGCGTGGCGCTCATCCGGCACGGCGCCCAGGCCGGAGCGGCGCAGCTGGGTCACCCCCTGGAGGCGTGCCGGGTGGTGATCATCGGCGACACGCCGAAGGACGTCGCGGCCGCCAAGGGCATTGGCGCGGAGACGATTGGCGTGGGCACGGGCAACTTCACGCCCCAGGCGCTGCGCGACGCTGGCGCCGAGTGGGCCTTCGCGGATTTCGCCGCCCCTGGAGCCATGGAGGCCCTGCTCGTCGGACGGTGAAGGTGTGGTATCTCCGCCGCCCCTCCGAGGAGTCGTCCACCCATGTCGTCCACGCTCGAATCCTATGAGCTGATCCGCTTCGCCGAGGCCTTCGAGGCCCGACTCGCCACGGCGGAGGAGATGGTCGTCGGCAGGCCGGGGTTGGAGGCCGAGAAGCAGTGGCTGGCCTCCGCGCTGGAGCGCCTGCGCGAGGCCCGTGAGCCCGCGGGCGGCCTGCTGGAACAGGTGAAGGACCTGCCGGAGCTCGACGAGGCCCGCGAGGAGTTCTCGTTCGATCAGCAGGGCCGCTGGGTGGATGCGCTGGAGAAGCTGCACGCCGGCATCACCTTCACCGCCAGCAGCCGCGCCCCCGTCATCGAGGCCCTTTTCCCGCACCTCAAGTTCCCGCAGCTGCGCCGGGCGCCCGTGGAGCTGGTCAACGAGTACGCCACATCGTACGAGCGGCGGCTCAAGAGCGCCTACGTCACGCGCATCTTCTCCCGCGACGACTTCGCCATGGTCCGCCCCGTCGTGGATCAGGTCGCCGCGACGTTCGCCGCGTGGACCGCGAGCCTGTCCCCCACTCCCCTGCCCCCGGATCAGGAGGCGGTCCTGCGCGAGGCGCTGGTGTCCCTGGGACGGCGCCTGGACGTGGCGCTGCGGCAGGGACGGCTGCTCGCCGAGGCCGCGCTCGTTCCCGTACCCGGGGTCTTCGAGGCCGCGGGCCTCACCCTCAAGCCCCGGAAGCGCGCGGGCAAGTCGCTCGCGCTCTCCGCCGAGGACGGGGCTTCGGACCTCTTCGGTGAAGAGGGTGACGCCGGCCAGGAGGAGGAAGGGTTCGAGGGGTCCGAGGAGGCTTCCGGGGACGACTCGATGGAGGCGGCTCCCGACGCGTCGGAAGCCGAGGCTCCCCTGGAGGAGACCGTGGCGGAGGCTGGCGGCTCCGAGCCCCAGGCTTCGGACAGTGGCTCCGAGGAGGGCACCGCTGCTTCCGAGCCCGTCGCCCCGGAGGCTCCCGTCGCGGCGCGTCCCGCTCGGCGGGGCCGGCCTCCGAAGAACGCCGCTCCGGCCTCCGAACCCGCGCAGTCCGATGCTCCTGCGGACGCTCCGGCTTCTGGTGCTCCGGAGGCCGTGCGCCCCAAGCGACGCAAGAAGAACGACCCGTCCGAGGCTGGCACGCCTTGAGACCCGACGCGCGGTGAGTCTCCCGCCGTGAAGAGGAACCCGGACATGGCGGACGTCGCCCTTCCCATCGATCCCCTCCTGCCCGACATCGTCTCCACGCTCCGGAGCACGCGGTCGCTCGTGCTGGAGGCGCCGCCTGGCGCGGGCAAGACGACCCGTGTTCCCCGCGCGCTGCTGGAGGCAGGGCTGGGCGCGGGCAAGGAGATCGTCGTCCTCCAGCCCCGGCGGCTGCCCACCCGGCTCGCCGCACAGCGCGTGTCCGAGGAGATTGGCGAGCGCGTGGGCGAGACCGTTGGCTACCAGGTCCGCTTCGAGGACGTCCGCGGTCCCAAGACGCGCATGTCCTTCGTCACCGAAGGCGTGCTCGGACGCCGCCTGCTCACCGACCCCACCCTGCGCGACGTGGGCATCGTCGTGCTCGACGAGTTCCATGAGCGGCACCTGTCCGCGGACATCTCGCTCGCGCTCCTGCGGCGGCTGCAGGAGACGGCCCGCCCGGACCTCAAGCTCGTGGTGATGTCCGCCACCCTGGAGGCCGAGCCGGTCCGCGCGTACCTGGGCGGCGCCCCCTCCCTGCGCTCCGAGGGCCGCCGCTTCGACGTCAGCGTCGAATACCTTTCCGCTCCGGATGAGCGGCACCTGGATCAACAGGTGCTCTCCGCGCTCAAGCGCCTGTTCACCCAGGGCGTCGACGGCGACGTGCTCGTGTTCCTTCCCGGGGCCGGGGAGATCCGCCGCGCGCGCGACACCTGCGCGGAGTTCGCTGAGCGCCACGACGCCGACGTGCTCCCGCTCCATGGCGACCTCTCTCCCGCGGAACAGGACCGCGCCGTGCGCCGCAGCTCGCGCAGGAAGATCATCCTGTCCACCAACGTCGCGGAGACGTCCGTCACCATCGACGGCGTCGCGGTCGTCATCGACAGCGGGCTTGCTCGCGTGGCGTCCCACTCGCCCTGGTCCGGGCTGCCGCAGCTCAAGCTGGGCAAGGTGAGCCGGGCCTCCGCCGTCCAGCGCGCGGGCCGCGCGGGCCGCACCCGCGCCGGGCACTGCGTGCGCCTCTACACCCAGCACGACTTCGACGGCCGGCCTGATCAGGAGGCCCCGGAGATCCGCCGCACCGACCTGGCCGAAACGGTGCTCTCCCTGCGCGCGTCGGGCGTGAAGGACCTGACGGCGTTCCCGTTCTTCGAGCCGCCCCCCGCCCCTGCCCTGGAGGCCGCGGAGACGCTGCTGCGCCGGCTGGGCGCGGTGGACGCGAAGGGCCAGGTGACGGACGTGGGCCAGCGGCTCCTGCGCTTCCCCGTCCATCCGCGACAGGCGCGCGTCATCGTCGAGGGCGAGCGCCGGGGCGTGGGCGGGGATGCCGCAGTGCTCGCGGCCCTCATGGGCGAACGCGACATCCGCCGCGAGGCCCGCGCCAACCTGGGCGGTGGAGGCCGCGCGTCCGCGCTCGTCAGCGGACCTTCCGACCTGCTGGAGCTCCTGGAGCGCTTCCGCGAAGCCGGCCGTTCGGGCTTCACCTCCGGCCGCATGCAGTCGCTGTCGCTGGACGCGGGCGCGGTGCAGTCCGTGGAGCGCGTGCAGAAGCAGCTGCGCCGCTCGGTCCGCGAACAGGGCGCTCGTCCCGGGCGCCCCGAGGACGTGGAGCAGGCCCTGATGCTCAGCGTGCTCGCGGGCTACCCGGACCGCGTGGCCCGCAGGCGGCGGCCCCGCTCTCCGGAGCTGCTCATGTTCGGCGGCGGCACCACCAGCCTTTCCGAGTTCAGCGTCGTTCAGGACGCGGAGCTGATGGTCGCCGTGGACGCGGAGGAGCGCCCCGGCCGAGGCGCCGTCGTGCGGCTCGCCAGCACCGTGGAGGCCGAGTGGCTGCTGGATCTCTACCCGGAGACGCTGGAGGAGGTGGACACCCTCCAGTGGAACGCGGACTCGCGCCGCGTGGAGCGCCTCACCCGGCTGGCGTACGGCAACCTCGTGCTGGAGGAGACGCGCACGCCCGCGCCACCGTCCGAGGAGGCCGCGCGCGTGCTGGCCGAGGCGGCGCTGGCCGCGGGCCCGGAGCGCTTCGCGGAACCCGAGGCGCTGGAGCAGTGGCGCACCCGCGTGGAGCTCCTGGGCAAGGCGTTCCCCGAGGCGGGCTTCCCCACCGTGGACGCGGGCTTCATGCGCGACGCGCTGGCGTCCCTGTGCGTGGGCGCGCGCAGCTTCTCCGACCTGGAGGGCGTGTCACTGCTGGACGCGCTCTACGCGCGGCTCACCTCCGAGCAGCAGCGGCTGCTGGCGAACCACGCCCCCGAGCGCGTCACCCTGCCCGGCGGGCGCGGCGTGAAGGTGCACTACGAGCCCAACAAGCCACCCTGGGTGGAGTCACGGCTGCAGGACTTCTTCGGGATGGCGCAGGGGCCCAGCGTGGGCGCGGGCCGCGTGCCGCTGGTGCTGCACCTGCTGGCCCCCAACATGCGCGCCGTGCAGGTGACGACCGACCTGGCGGGCTTCTGGGAGCGTCACTACCCGGCCATCCGCAAGGAGCTGTGCCGCAAGTACCCCCGGCACTCATGGCCGGAGGATCCGCGCCACGCCGCGCCGCCCGCGCCCCGTCCTCCGAGGCGCTGACGGAAAGCGGCGCGGGACTACAGCCGCTTGTGCATCTCCAGGTGGTCGATGCCGGCCTCGTCGAAGACAGCGCCGACGGGCTGGTAGCCGTGCTTCTTGTAGAAGTCGAGCGCGTAGAGCTGGGCGTGCAGCATGATGCCGTTCACGTTGCGGCGGCGCGCCTCCTCCTCCAGCGACGTGAGGAGCAGCGAACCCACGCGGGCCTTGCGGTGCGCCTGGAGCACCGCCATGCGGCCAATCTGGCCCCACGCTCCGCTCTGCCCCGCGGGCGGCTCCGGCAGCTTCACCAGCCGGCCGGTGCCAATGGCGTGGCCGCCCTGGTAGGCGATGACGTGGTAGGCGTGGGCGTCCTCGGCGTCGCGCTCGATGCCCTCGGGCACGTGCTGCTCCTCGATGAACACCACCTCGCGGATGGCGAGGGCCTGCATGAGCTCCGCCTCGTCCTTGATGTGGGCGATGGTGACGGGTGCCGGGGAAGTCTCTGGAGGCGTCGGCATGGCTGTGGGCAAGGTACACAAAAGCCCGCGCCGCCAACAGGCGGAAAAAACCACCGCCTGCCGACCCGGCATGCCTCCCGCGCGGTCGGCCCGTCCCCTGCCCCCTGTCCTCGAAAGGGCCTGTCGCGAAAGCCCCGCCGCATCGGGTCATCCGGTTGCAATTGCCCTCTCACGTTGGGCCTCTTGTCGGGTTCCACTCCGCGCATGGGCGGGTCCGCTCGGAGGAGGATCACCCCGGGGAGGGCATGGTAGGGTTCAGGCCGATGCGTACCCGTGCCCTCTTCGCCCTGTCCGTGGGCCTGCTGTCGACGCCCGCGCTCGCCCAGAAGGAGTTCTTTTTTGGAACGGGAGAGCCGCCCGTGTTCCGCGAAGCGGACATGGACAAGCGGTTCCTCCGCTCCCGCGTCAATCAGGCCCTGGTACAGGGGACGAGCGACGCGAACTGCGCGCAGCTCGTGGGCGCGCTGCTCACCATCGTGGGCGAGTCCGCGCCGTACCTGCACAAGCGCGACGAGAACTTCTACCTGGACCCCGTGCTGATCCAGGCGCTGGGCACGCAGCTGTCCACGCCGCGCTTCCCCGCCAACATGTACCTGGTGTCGATGATGCGCCGGGTGCTCATCGACAAGCGGCTGCCGCCCGAGTGGATGCAGACGGCGGTGGCGCTCGCGCCGTACTACCCGCCGTTGGATTTGAGCAAGCTGCGCTTCATCGCGGATGGCGTGAAGCCCGTGGACAGCTTCTTCTTCACGCTGCCCGCGATGATGGAGCGCTACGACATGGAGGTCCTCAAGGCCAACACCACCGCGGCCAGCGTGGCGGACGCGAAGTTCCGCGACGACTACCTCGACAAGGAGGTGGCCTTCGCGGGGCTGGAGTTCATCGACGCGAAGCTGGAGAAGCCCAAGAAGAAGAGCAAGAAGGGCCCTCCGCCCGAGCCCCCCGCGCTGGTGGCCCGGCTCGTCTACTACCTGCCGGACCCGGGCAATGACGGCCTGCTCACGGGGCTCACCTACGGAAAGCCCAAGGTGCGGCCCGCCATCACCATCACGGCGCGCCTGAAGGAAGACCAGTACACGCCGCTGACGCAGCTGCCGAAGGGCGCGCGCGTGCTCCTGCGCGGCCGCTTCTGGGAGTACCGCAAGCAGCTCAAGGAGCTGGAGGTGCGCGACGCGTACCTCTTCCAGGACCGCGACTGGGCCCAGAACCCCGCGCTCGCGGATCCCAACGCCGTGGCGTCCTGTCCGCTCGCGTTCAACGACCTGACGGGCACCGCGCCCGTGCAGCCGGGCGGCTTCGGCGGCAAGCGCTGAAACGCGCCGTCCCGCGTTCCGCACGCCCATCCCGGAGGCGGCACCCCGCCGTGCCGCCTCCGTTGCGCGCCCTCCTCCCGGGAGCGCGCCCCGCCTGACTGGCACGGCCGCTGCTCATGCCCGCGCATCCCTTGCGCGCGAGGCATGCCATGAAGGTCGAAGGTCAGGACGCCCCTTCCGGAAACGAGAAGGTCCCCCCGGAGAAGGACGCGTTCAAACAGGTCCTCCAGCGGACCTCCGAACGGCCCGCCACCCCACCCCGTCCCGGGGCCCGCCGCGAGCCGGTGGCGCCAGGGGCCCTTCCCAAACCCGGCCTGCTCCGTGCCGGTGGACAGGGGCTGGGGCCAGCGACGCGGGCCACTCCGGCGCTCCCCGGCGTCCGTGCGGCGGGAGCCATCTTCGCGACGACGCGCAGCGCGCTGGGGAGCCCGGAGACGCTCCGCCAGGCCCGGCAGGGCATGCACGTGGAGGCGCAGCGGCTGGGGTCGGTGCGCCAGGAGGCGCTCGTGGAAGGCGGGACGCAGGCCTCCCACCGTGCGACGGAGCTGCTGGCCCGCGAGGTGGAGCGCTCCTACCGCGCGGAACCCCGTCCGGCGCCGGGTCCCCTCCCCTCGCCCACGCGTGAGGACCGTTCCTTGGAAGGCCTGTCGCGCGGCTCCCCGCCCGAAGGGGCTCGCTCGGCGGGCGGCTCCACGGAGGGTGCCACACCGGCCGGCCCTCCCGTCGCGCAGGTCGAGTCCACCCTGGCGCTCATCGAGAAGATCGAGGTCTTCGTGAAGTCACAACGGCCGGCGCTGGGCCTCAGCCTGCGCGGTCCGCTGGAGGCCACCGTGGAGGTAGAGCGCACGGGGCCCCGGGAGGTGGCCCTGCGCATCCAGGGCCGCCATGGGCCCGTTCCCTCCGAGGACGTGGCGCGGTTGCGCGACGCGTTGGAGGCCCGGGGGCTGCGCCTCAGCGTCCTCCAGGCGGGGTGAACGTCCGACGATGCCCTTCTCCCGCCTGACTCCCGGAACGACGAAGGCCCTCACGCCAGGGGGCGCAAGGGCCTGCATCACGACGGGCGCGCTTGGGGGATACGGCCCCCGATTACTTCCCGGGCGCGGTGCTCAGCTCGCCGCGCTTGCCCTTCTTGTCCTTGTACTCCTCGGCCTCGGGCAGGGCGGCCTTCTTCTCCGCGATGTTGGGCCACTTGGAGGCGTAGTCGGTGTTGAGCTTCTTGTACTCCGACCACTCCGAGGGCAGCTCGGTCTCGGGGAAGATTGCCTTGGTCGGGCAGACGGGCTCGCAAGCGCCACAGTCGATGCACTCGTCCGGGTGGATCACGAGGAAGTTCGCACCCTCGTAGAAGCAGTTGACCGGGCACACCTCGACACAGTCGGTGTACTTGCACTTGATGCAAGGCTCGGCGACGACGTAGGCCATGTTGATGTCTCCTCTGTGCGGAAATCCGCGCGTCCGTGGCCGCGCACAGTAGATGGTTGCGGCCAGGGTTGGCACCCTGAATTTAGGGCCCCACCCGGCCCGCTTCCCCGGTCAGCCCAGCAAGCCCTGCGCCCGAAGCAGCTCGGCGACGAGGATGGCGCCCTTCGCGGCCCCCATCTTCGTGTTGTGGGAGACGAGCACGTACTTGAAGCCGTTCTCCAGCACCCCGTCCTCGCGGATGCGGCCCACCGTGGTGGCCATACCACCGTGGGTGTCCCGGTCCATGCGGGGCTGGGGGCGGAACGGGTCGTCCAGCACTTCAATCCACCGGGGCGGAGCGGACGGCAGGTCCTTCGCCACCTGGGCGCCCTGCCACTCACGCATCGCCTGGGCGACCTCCGCCACGGTGGCCTTCTTCCCGAGCGACACGAAGACGGACTCGGTGTGGCCTTCCAGGACGGCGACACGGGTGCAGGTGCAGGAGACGCGCACGTCGTGCGGGGTGAGCGCCGCGCCCGCAGGGTTGAGCGCCCCGAGGATCTTCTTCGTCTCCACCTCGACCTTGTGCTCCTCCTTGGGGATGTAGGGCACGACGTTGTCGAGGATGTCCAGGCCGATGACGCCGGGCGAACGTCCGGCGCCGGACATGGCCTGGAGGCTGGTCATCAGCACGGCCTTCACGCCGAAGCGCTCGGCCAGGGGGGCCAGCGTCACGGCGAGGCCGGTGGTGGTGCAGTTCGGGATGGGGACGATGAAGCCCTTCCACCCGCGCTGCCGGCGCTGCTCGTTGATGAGCGGGGCGTGGGCGGCGTTCACGGGGGGGATGAGCAGGGGCACGTCCGCGTCGTAGCGGAAGGCGCTCGCGGCGGAGAACACCGGGATGTCCCGGGCCAGGCGCGGCTCGATTTCACGGGCGACGTCCGCCTCCACGGCGGAGAAGGCGATGTCGTAGTCCTTCGCCTGGACGGCCTCGCCGCTGACCACCGTCATGCGGGCGATGGACTCCGGGAGCGGCTCCGGGACGAACCAGGCCAGCATGCCGTTGGAGGCGCGCAGGGCGTCCGCGTACGTTTTTCCAGCGGAGCGGGGCGAAGCGGCGAGCCCGGTCAGCTCGATGAACGGGTGGTCCTTCAGGGCAGCGATGAACTGCTGGCCCGCGAGTCCGGTGGCGCCAATGAGCACGGCGCGAAGCTTGGCCATCGTGGGGAGTCTCCGGTGGGAGCGGCAGGGCGCTCCTTACACCGTTTCACGACGCGCTGCATCCGCCGCTCAACGGTGGGCGTGGGAGGGGGCGCGTGCGTGGCGCTCCGTGGGGTAGCCCCCCGTCACCCAGGCGTGGAGCCCCCCGGCGAGGCACACGGCGTTGCGCCCCCTCAGGCGCAACACCCGGCAGATGCGGCGGATGTCCGCGCAGTCCTGGGTGGTGCCGCACAGGACGATGAGCTCGTCGTCCGGCAGCATTGCCAGGTCCCGCGCGATCTCCGAGGCCGTCATGCGCAGCGCGCCGGGGATGTGGATCTCGAACCGCTCCCAGTCCATCGCGTCGCGGCAATCCAGGACGAGCACCTCCTCGTCCCCCAGACGCATGAACAGCTCATCACAGATGATGGTGGGCTCCACCGGGACCTCCCCCAGGCGACTGGCTCCATCGAACCTGAACCAGGGGGCTTTTTTCCCTCTTCCCGCCTGTCCGCCCGCCTGCTCCCGGAAGCCGCCGGGGCTTTAGAGCCCCAGCTGCTTGGCGATGATTTCGTTCATCACCTCACTGGTGCCGCCGCCGATGGGCCCCAGCCGCGCGTCGCGCCAGTGACGCTGGATGTCGTACTCCATCATGTAGCCCGCGCCGCCGTGGAGCTGGAGGCACTCGTCGGCCACGCGGCAGCAGGTCTCCGTGGCGACCTTCTTGGCCATGGAGGTCTGCGCGATGGCGTACTCGCCGGCCACGTGCAGCCGCAGCGCGTGGTAGGTGAGCTGCCGCGCGCATTCACGGGCGGTGTGCAGATCCGCCAGCTTGTGGCGCACCACCTGGAAGCCGGCCAGCGTCTGATTGAAGGCGCGGCGCTGCTTCACGTGCTCGAGCACCGTCTCCAGCATGTCGTCCATGGCGCCCACCGCGCCCAGCGCGAGCGACAGGCGCTCCCACTGGAAGTTGCCCATGATCTGCGAGAAGCCCTGGTTCTCCACGCCCAGCAGGTTCTCCGCGGGCACGCGGCAGTCCTCGAAGAAGAGCTCCGCCGTGTCGGACGCGCGCCAGCCCACCTTCTGGAGCTTGCGCCCCACGCTGAAGCCCGGCGTGCCCCGCTCCACCACCAGCATGGACAGGCCCTTGTGGCCGCGCGACGGGTCGGTCTTCACCGCCAGCACCACGAAGTCCGCCCGCACCCCGTTGGTGATGTACGTCTTGGAGCCGTTGACGACGTAGTGGTCGCCGTCGCGGCGGGCGGTGGTGCGCAGCCCCGCCACGTCCGAGCCGGCGTCCGGTTCGGTGATGCCCAGGGCGCCAATCTTCTCCCCCCGGATGGCGGGGGCCAGCCAGCGCTGCTTCTGGGCCTCCGTGCCGAACAGGTGCACGGGGCCGGTGGCGATGGTGAACTGCCCTGCCAGCCCCGCGGCCACGCCTCCGGAGCCGCAGCGGCCCAGCTCCTCCAGGAGCACCGCCTCGTACAGCTCCCCGGCCGCCGTGCCCCCGTAGGCCTCCGGGTACTTCAGGCCCAGGAAGCCCAGCTCGCCGAAGCGGGTGAAGAGCTCCCGGGGGAACTCCTCCCGGGACTCCCAGTCCGCCGCGAACGGGCGCAGCTCCTTGTCCACCACCGCCCGGACGGTGCGGCGGAAGGCTTCGTGCTCCTCTTGGAAGACGCCATGGCCGTGCAACATCGTTTGCTCCCTCGCTAGTCAGGGCCTGACACCCCGCACCGTATGGTACCGGGACGAGAAGCGGGGCCGGATGGTGTTGCTTCCTTGACCGGCTCCTGCCGGGCTGCGTATAACCCCGGCCCCAATCGCTGCGGCGCCATAGCCAAGTGGTAAGGCAAAGGTCTGCAAAACCTTCATTCCCCGGTTCGAATCCGGGTGGCGCCTCATAGACAAAAGGCCCGATGCGGAAAGTCTCCGCATCGGGCCTTCTGCTTTTCCGGGGGGTTGCTTTCCCGGGTGGGGCCTAGCAGCCCAGCTCCACCGCGCCAATGTCCGGGGCCGCGCCGCAGAAGGGCTGGCCCTGGTCCAGGCCCTTGTCCTGGGCGGCCACGGTCGGGGCGAAGGTGTCCGACACCGTCACGTCACCGCCGTTGGAGGTGGTGTCGTTCGTGGCGGCCTTGAAGGCGTCCAGGGCCTGGAGCTGGCCGTTGGTCTTGAACTGCGCGCCGGCCGGATAGAGGTTGCTGCTCATCTTGAGGCCGGGGGCCTGGCCGCCCACGTCCACGCTGACGGGCGCGTCCACGATGTTGTTCTCCACGCGCAGCGACTCCGTGGGGCCGCCCGTGCCGTGGCCCAGGATGATGCCGGACTTGGCGCGGGTGATGGTGTTGTTCACCACCACGGTGCCCTTGGAGTTCTCCAGGCGGATGGCGGTGCCTTCGCCGCCGCCCGCGTCGGTGATGTCGTGCACGCGGTTGCGGCGCACGACGATGGACTGGGGCACGGGGCCCTCGTGGTTGCCGCCCACGGAGATGCCCTTGGCGGCGTCATACACCTCGTTGTCCTCCACCAGCACGTTGTTGGCGGAGTAGTGGATGACGAGCGCATCGCCCTTCGCCGTCTCCGACGGCTGGAACTTGTGCATCCGGTTGTTGCGGATGACGACGTCGTGGCACGTCTTGATGTCCACGGCGTTCTCCCGGTTGTTGAAGAAGTGGTTGTTCTCCACCAGCAGGCCCGTGGCGGGCGGCAGGGTGCTGAAGCCCTCGGGCCCCAGGCACTGCACGGAGTCACCCGAGTTGTCGTGGATGTCGTTGTTGCGCACCGTCACGTCGTAGGACGCGGGCTGCATCACGATGCCGTGCGAGTCCTTGTTGCCGGTGGTCCGCACGAAGTCGTGGATGTTGTTGTTCTCGATGGTGGCGCCCTTGGCGTTGTTGAACATGGTGACGCCCGCGCCGCCGGTGCCGTTGTGCAGGTCCGAGTTGGCCAGCACCGAGCCCTGCACGTCGCCCTCGAAGGCGACGCCGAAGATGGGCTGTCCCTCCACGTCGATGTCGAACCCGTCGATGACCCAGTTCGCGCGGCGCACCTGCACCGCCGCGCCGGAGCCGCTGCCCGGGGTGAGCTTGGGACGGCCCTCGCCCTGGAGGGTGATCTTCGCCTCGGGCGTGCCGGCCTGGGTGTTGTCGCCCAGCACCACGCGCTCGGCGTAGGTGCCCGCGAGCACGCGGATGCGGTCGCCGGGACCGGCCTTGCTCACCGCCATGGCGATGGAGCGCAGCGGCGCGGCCTCCGTGCCCTGGGCGCCGTCGTCGCCGTTGGGCGACACCACCCACTCATGGGCGGGCGTGGTGGCGGGGGTCTCCTGCATCGCCTGCGCGCTGACGGCGGGCTGGGGACCGGGCTCCGCGATGGGCGCGTGGTCCGCGTGCTCCGGCATCTGCGCGGCGGGCGTGTTCTCCACCGGCTGCACGCCGATGGGAGGCGCCTTGCCCGGCGCGGTGGGGGTCTTCTCGACCTTGGGGGTGCTCCCTGTGCTCGTCGCGGGGGGCTGGGTACCGCCGCCCGAAGAACCGCCGGTGCCTCCGCCAGAACCACCGCCGCCGCCACAAGCGGTCAGTCCAAGAGCCAGGGAGCAGGCAGCCAGGGAGGCCACCAAGGTGTGTCGCGTCTTCAATCCGTTGCCTCCAAGAATTCGCATGAGCAGGGGCAACGCGCGGCGTTGGGCGTTCTATTCACTGCCGGTCATCCAGGGCGAGACGCGCCGCAGCGGGAGGGAGAACCGTGACGCTCGGCCCCATGGCGGCTACGGTGCCGCCGCCGTGTCCAAAGCCGTCCTGCTCCTGACCGCCCTGCTGCTCGCCTCCTGCGCCACGCCGGCGCCCTCACCTGCCCCAGTGACCCGGGGCCTGGGCGAGCCGGAGGTCTCCGTCCCCGCGAAGCCCGCTGACGCGGGGGTGACGCCCCCCGCCCCGAGTGGCCTGGAGGATCCGCTCACGTCGGGCCTGCCCGGGCCGCAGGACCTGAAGCGCCTGGACTTCCGCAACGGCGAGCCGCGCCTCCCCATCAAGCTGATGGAGGGACGCGAGGTGGTGACGTTCTCGCCGCGCGCGCGGATGCGGCTGCGCTTTGGCGGGCCGGGAGACAAGGTGCTGGATGCGCCCGCGGGCTCGCGCTGGACGGTGCGGGTGACGCAGGGCGAACCGGCCCAGTGGAGCGCGCGGGTGCAGTTGGGCGAGTTCCGCTTCGCGGACAAGGCGGGGCTCGCGGAGGCGCAGGAGACGTGGCGCGCGCGGGGGCTCGCGGTGCGCACGCACACGCTGGGTTCCGTGTACGGCATCGCGGGGAAGGTCATCGACAACCGGCGCTACCTCCTTTTGGGTGAGGAGGCGCTGACGCCCGAGGCCGCGGCGAAGCAGCAGGCGGAGCTGATGCGCCGCTACGGCCTGCGCACCACGCTCTTCGAGGAGGTCCGCAAGCCTTCCCGCGCCATCCTGGAGCTGAAGGACGAGAACGACGCCGTGGTGGGCCTGGCGCAGGACCGGCTGGACGCGGAGACGCCGGACGGCACCGGCTTCGACGTGCGGCAGGTGGAGTACGGCGTGGGCTACGACTTCCACGCCTTCGAGGACCGCAGCTTCCGGGGCGCGCTCCAGTTCGCGGTGGACCGGAGCGGCAAGCTCGCGGTGGTGAACGTGGTGGGCCTGGAGGACCTGCTCAAGGGGCTGGTGCCGTCCGAAATCTTCGCGCGCGCGCACCCGGAGGCGCTCAAGGCCCAGGCCGTGACGGCTCGGGGCGAGGTGCTGGCGAAGGTGGGCATCAAGCACCTGGCGGATCCGTACCTCCTCTGTTCGGAGCAGCACTGCGCGGTGTACCGGGGCCGCACCGGCGAGGCGGCCAGCACCACCGCCGCGGTGGAGGCCACCCGGGGACAGGCCCTCTTCAGCCAGGATGGCCGGCTGGTGGACTCCGTCTACAGCGCCGTGTGCGGCGGCCACACCGAGGACAACGACGTGGTGTGGGGCGGCCCGCCGGACCCGAGCCTGCGCGGGCGGCCGGACCTGCTGGAGCCCGCGCCGGACGTGCCCGGCCCGTCCAACCTCAAGGCCTGGCTGGCGACGTCGGACGTGCCCGCCGCGTGCAAGCTGTCCAGCTTCGCGCAGCCCACGAAGTTCCGGTGGGAGAAGCGCTTCACGCAGGGCCAGGTGGACGCGCTCACGGAGAAGCTGGGCGTGGGCGCCATCCAGGGGCTCGCCCTGTCCGAGCGCGGGGTGTCCGGGCGCGCCCGGCTGCTCACCGTGTCGGGCACGAAGGGCGCCACCCAGGTGCGCGGGGAGCTGAACATCCGGCGGCTCTTCGGGATGCTCAACAGCAGCATGGCCACGGTGGAGGCCGAGCGGGACGCCGAGGGCCGGCTCACCGGATGGCTGTTCCGGGGCGGCGGCTGGGGCCACGGCGTGGGCATGTGTCAGACAGGCGCCATCGGCCGAGCGGAGGCCGGGCAGCGCTATCCGGAGATCCTGCGCTTCTACTTCAACGGGGCGGAGGTGGCCCCCATCTACTGAGATGAAGCGGACATTTCGAGCGCACCAACGCACGTGCTCGTGAATCTCTTCCATGTCCCGGCTGTTACGGGCCGCACGTTCGGGACTGTAGAAGCGGTCCGGAGGTTTATCATCAGGCCGTGGGCACGGGTTCCTCGACAGACTGGCGTCAGCGGCGCGCGCGCAAGCAGCGTGGGCCCTTGCGCTACCTGGTGGCGGGCATCCTGGCGCTCCTGGCCCAGGCCGCCTTCGTGGGCTTCGTGCTCCTGGTGTCGGCCGTGCAGGCGAACCTCCCGCACGAGAAGCGCCCCGCGCGGCCCACGTCCGTGGCGGTGAGGCCGCTCACGTCGGACCAGTGGGCGAAGAACCGGGGGCCGGTGTCCCCGCAGCAGACGAAGCCCCGCCCCACGGAGAAGCGCGAGCCGAAGGAAGAGAAGAAGCCGGACGAGACGAAGCCCCAGGGCCAGGTGGTGGACGTGGCGCCGGGGAATGATCAGCAGTCCCCGGACGCGAAGTACCTGGCCGAGCACAACAACACGGTGGAGAAGGAGACGCGCGCGCGCGACCAGACGGCCTTCTACCGCAACGCCATGCCCCAGAAGACCGCGCCCCAGAAGCAGGAGGGCGCGGCGCAAGAGCAGGTGCAGCCCCCGCGCGTGTCCGGCAACAACGGCACGGGCGCGGACGACCGGGCCCAGTCCCAGGGAGGCAAGAAGCCCGTCTTCGAGATGCCGGAGACGCGCCGCAAGCAGGAGATCGCCATGAAGACGGATCCGCGCGAGCGCGGCCCGGGCATGGCGGTGAAGAACCAGTCGGAGAGCGACGCCACGCAAGGCAACGCCAAGCGCCTGCGCATCCAACCCGGTCAGGGCGAGGAAAGTGAGCAGGAGGGCTCCACGGGCCGCGTGGGTTCTCCGGGCCTGGCCACGCTGATGCCGTCGCAGGCGGCCATGGACAAGGTGATAGGCGCGGCGCCCAACGACATGCTCCAGGACCAGGAGGAGGGCGACGGCACCTTCCTCAACACGCGCGAGTGGAAGTACGCCAGCTTCTTCAACCGCGTGAAGCAGAGCGTGGGCATGCACTGGAACCCCAACGAGCAGCTGCGCATGCGCGACCCGACGGGGAACATCTACTCCGGGCGCGACCGGCAGACGCTGCTGACCATCACCCTGGACGAGCGCGGCGCGGTGAAGGACATCCAGGTGGAGAAGAGCAGCGGCCTGGACTTCCTGGACATGGAGGCCGTGGCGTCCTTCAAGCGCGCGCAGCCCTTCCCCAACCCGCCGTCCGGTCTGCTGAGCCAGGACGCGACGGTGCGCTTCCAGTTCGGCTTCTTCCTGGAGATGGGCGGCGGCCCCCGGATGCGGCTGTTCCGACAGTAGGCCCCACGAGGGCCTCGCGGTGGACGGCGCGGAGGCACTACCCTGCCCCGCCGTGGAAGCCTCTCTTCTCGACCGTGGCGCCGCGCTCCAGGAGCGCAACCGGAAGATCCGCTTCGTCCTCTTGGCCATCCTCGTGGCCAACTGGGTGGTGGCCGCGGCCAAGCTCGTCTTCGGCCTCATGGCCCAGTCCGCGTCGGTGACGGCGGACGGGTTGCACTCGTTCATCGACGGCAGCTCCAACGTGCTGGGCCTGGTCGCCATGGGCGTCGCGTCACAGCCGGCGGACGCGGACCACCCCTACGGCCACGGCAAGTTCGAGGCGCTCGCGTCGCTGGGCATCGGCGCGATGATTGGCGTGGGCATGCTGGAGCTGGGGCGCATGGCGTTCGACTCGCTCCTGCATGACAAGCACCCCACGGTGTCGGTGACGATGGCGGCGGTGATGGTCTTCACCCTCGTCATCAACCTCATCGTCACCCGCGTGGAGCGGCACTACGGGCAGAAGTACAAGAGCTCCCTCCTGCTCGCGGACGCGCAGCACACGCTGTCCGACGTGTTCGTGACCATCGCCGTGCTCGTCTCCATTGGACTGGTGGCGCTGGGCTTCCCGCGCGCGGACGGGCTGGTGGCGCTGGCCGTGATGGTCTTCGTGGCGCGGGTGGCCTACGGCATCGTCCGGCAGGCGGTGGGCATCCTCTCCGACACCGCGCGCCTGGACCCGGCGCAGGTGTCCCAGCACACGCTGGCGGTGGCAGGCGTGCGCTCCTGCCGCGACGTGCGCAGCCGGGGCATGGAGGAGAGCGTCTACGTGGACCTGAAGATTGAAGTCGACCCGCAGCTGACCACCGCGCAGGCCCACGAAGTGGCCGACAAGGTGGAGGAGATTCTTCACGGCGCCTATCCGCAGGTGGTGGACGTGGTGGTCCACGTGGAGCCCGCGCGGGCCCGCTAGAAACACGAGGGCCGCCTTCCGATGCGCTGGAAGACGGCCCCGGTGATGGCTGCTGTCGAAGACGGCTTTAAGCGACCTTCTGCTCGGGCGTGTCGTAGTCCTCGATGGGAGGGCACGAGCACACGAGCTTGCGGTCACCCAGCACGTTGTTCAGGCGTCCCACGGACGGCCAGAACTTGTTGTCGCGGACCCACGGCGTGGGGAACACGGCCTGCTCGCGGGTGTACGGGCGGTTCCACTCCGGCGCGGTGAGCGTGCGCGCGGTGTGCGGCGCGTTCTTCAGGACGTTGTTGTCCTTGGGCGCGCGGCCCTCCTCCACGTCGCGGATCTCCTGGCGGATGGCGATCATCGCGTCGCAGAAGCGGTCCAGCTCCGCCTTGGACTCGGACTCCGTGGGTTCAATCATCAGCGTGCCCGCCACCGGGAACGACACGGTGGGCGCGTGGAAGCCGTAGTCCATCAGGCGCTTGGCCACGTCCTCCACCTCCACGCCCGCGGTCTTCTTGAGCGGGCGCAGGTCCACGATGCACTCGTGGGCCACCCGGCCGCGCTTGCCCCGGTAGAGCACCGGGTAGTGCGGCTGGAGCCGCTCCGCGACGTAGTTGGCGTTGAGGATGGCCATCTTCGTGGCCTGCGTCAGGCCCTCGCCGCCCATCATCTGGATGTACATCCAGGAGATGAGCAGGATGCTCGCGCTGCCCCACGGCGCCGCGGAGATGGCGCCGATGGCGTCCGCCCCGCCCGTCTGGATGACGGGGTGTCCGGGGAGGAACTTCACCAGGTGGGAGGCCACGCAGATGGGGCCCATGCCCGGGCCGCCACCGCCGTGCGGGATGCAGAACGTCTTGTGCAGGTTGATGTGGCAGACGTCCGCGCCCACCAGGCCCGGCGCGGTGAGGCCCACCTGCGCGTTGAGGTTGGCGCCGTCCATGTACACCTGGCCGCCGCGCTCGTGGATGGTGGAGCAGATCTCGCGGATCTCCTCCTCGAACACGCCGTGCGTGGAGGGGTACGTCACCATCAGCGCGGCCAGGTTGTCCTTGTGCTGGTCCGCCTTGGCGCGCAGGTCGCTCAGGTCGATGTTGCCGTTCTCGTCGCACTTGGTGACGACGACGCGGTATCCGGCCATCACCGCGGAAGCCGGGTTGGTGCCGTGCGCGGAGGACGGGATGAGGCACACGTCGCGGTGCCCCTGACCGCGCGCCTGGTGGTAGGCGCGAATCACGAGCAGGCCCGCGTACTCACCCTGGCTGCCCGCGTTGGGCTGCAGCGAGCACCCGGCGAAGCCCGTCACCTGCGACAGCGCGTTCTCCAGCTGCTCGAAGACGACCTTGTAGCCGGCCGCCTGCGAGGTGGGCGCGAACGGGTGCAGCTTGCTGAACTGGGGCCACGTCACCGGGATCATCTCCGCGGTGGCGTTGAGCTTCATGGTGCAGCTGCCCAGCGGAATCATGGAGTGCGTGAGGGACAGGTCCTTCGCCTCCAGCCGGCGCACGTACCGCAGCATCTCCGTCTCGGAGTGGTAGCGGTTGAAGACCGGGTGCGTGAGGTACGCGCTCGTGCGGCGCAGCTCGGGAGCGAGCGGGCTCTCCAGGCCTTCGGCGACCTCGTCCAGGTTCACCGGGGACGCGGACTTGTTCGCGCCCTGGATGAAGGCCGCGAGGATGTCCTCCACGTCCTTGGCGCGCGTCGTCTCGTCCAGCGACAGGCCGAGCGTCTTCTCGTCGATGCGACGGAAGTTCATCTTCGCGGCTTCCGCGGAGGACAGCACGGCCCGCACCTGCGCGGGCAGCAGCTCCACGCGCAGCGTGTCGAAGAACTGCTCGTGCTTCGGCTTGAAGCCCAGCTTCGCCAGGCCCCGCGACAGCACCACCGTGAGCCCGTGCACGCGCTCGGCGATGGCCTTGAGCCCCTCCGGCCCGTGGTAGACGGCGTACATGCCGGCCATCACGGCCAGCAGCACCTGCGCGGTGCAGATGTTGCTCGTGGCCTTCTCACGGCGGATGTGCTGCTCGCGCGTCTGGAGCGCCATGCGCAGCGCGGGCCGGCCGCCCGAGTCCTCGGACACGCCGATGAGGCGGCCCGGCATCACGCGGGTGTACGCGTGCTTCGTGGCGAAGTAGGCGGCGTGCGGGCCGCCGTAGCCCAGCGGCACGCCGAAGCGCTGCGCGCTGCCCACCACCACGTCCGCGCCGAACTCGCCGGGCGCCGTGAGCAGCGTCAGGGCCAGCAGGTCCGCCGCGACGACGAGCAGGCCGCCCGCCGCGTGCACCTTCTCACCGAAGGCGCGGTAGTCGTGCACCACGCCGTCCGTCGCCGGGTACTGCACCAGCGCGCCGAAGAACTTCTTCTGGGACAGGTCCACCGTGCGGTGGTCGCCCACGACGACCTCCACGCCCAGCGGGATGGCGCGCGTGCGCACCACGTCCACCGTCTGCGGGTGGCAGCCGTCGGAGACGAAGAACGCGCCCCCGTCGCCTTCGCTCTTGGCGTGCAGCGCGAGCGCCATGGCCTCCGCCGCGGCGGTGCCTTCATCCAGCATGGAGGCGTTGGCCACCTCCATGCCGGTGAGGTCCGTCACCATCGTCTGGTAGTTGAGCAGCGCTTCCAGCCGGCCCTGGGCGATCTCCGCCTGGTAGGGCGTGTACTGGGTGTACCAGCCCGGGTTCTGGAAGATGTTGCGCAGAATGACGTTGGGGACGTGGGTGTCGCTGTAGCCCATGCCGATGAAGGACCGGAACACCTGGTTCTTCGCGGCGATGGCCTCCAGCTGCGCCAGCACCTCGTTCTCGCCGCGGCCGGCGGGCAGGCGCAGGGGCTCCTGGGAGCGGATGGCGGGAGGCACGGCGCTCTCGATGAAGGCATCGAGCGAGGTGACGCCCAGAGAGGACAGCATCTGCTTCACTTCAGGGGTCTCCGGACCGATGTGACGGCCAGCGAAGGACTCCTGGTACTTCCAGTTGAGGGACATGGTCGGAAGAGCTCGCGTGAGGTGCGTCAGAAGGTCGGCGTCCGAGCGGGCCCGGCGCCTCATGGAGCGTCACTAACAACCGGGACGCCCGACTTCTTGCGCGCGCGGTGACTACTTGGTGAGCGGCTCGTAGGCGGCGGCGTCCAGGAGCTTGCCCACCTGGCCTGCGTCCGAGGGTTCGATCTCCACGATCCACCCCTGCCCGTACGGGTCGGAGTTGATGAGCGCCGGGCTGTTCGTGAGCTCGTCGTTCACCTTCACCACGGTGCCGGAGATGGGCGCGAACAGGTCCGACACGGCCTTGGTGGACTCGATGACGCCGAAGTTCTTGCCCTCGGTGAGGGTGGCGCCCAGCTTCGGCAGCTCCACGTACACGACGTCGCCCAGCGACTCCTGGGCGTGGTGCGTGACGCCCACCACGACGGTCTTGCCCGTGATGCGGGCCCACTCGTGTTCCTTCGTGTACTTCAGGTCCTGCGGGATGTTGTCAGACATGGAGGCGGCTCCTCGCAAAGGGTGCGAACGGGAGGGATTCAGGACTTCTTGAGGAAGGGGGTCTTCACGACGACCGCGGGCACGGCGCGGCCGCGGATCTCCACGTCGAAGGTGGAGCCTTCGGTGGCCAGTTTCGCGGGCACGTAGCCCATGCCGATGGGCTTCTTCACGGTGGGGCCCTGCGTGCCGCTGGTGACCTCACCCACGCGCTCGCCATCCTTGAGGATGGGGTAGCCATGGCGCGGGATGCCGGCGCCGGTGAGCTCGAAGCCCACGAGCTTGCGAGGCACGCCCGCGGCCTTCTGCGCGGCGAGCGCGTCCTTGCCGATGAAGCCGCCCGCCTTGTCCAGCTTGACGATCCAGCCCAGGCCCGCCTCCAGGGCGGTGTGCGCGTCGTCGATGTCGTTGCCGTACAGCGCGTACTTCATCTCCGTGCGCAGCGAGTCGCGCGCGCCCAGGCCGCAGGGCTTCACGCCGTCCGGCTGCCCGGCCTCCAGGAGCGCGTCCCAGAGCTTCACGGCGTCGCCGGCGGCGCAGTACAGCTCGAAGCCGTCCTCGCCGGTGTAGCCCGTGCGGGAGATGATGGCCTTCACGCCGGCCACCTCCCCTTCCGTGAAGCGGTAGGTGCCCACCTGGGACAGGTCCGCCTTCGTCAGGCGCTGCACCAGGCCCACGGCCTTGGGGCCCTGGACGGCGATCTGCGCGTAGTCGTCGCTCTTGTCCACGGGCTTGACGCCCTCGGCGCGCGCGCTCATCCAGGTGAAGTCCTTCTCGCGGTTGCTGGAGTTGACGCAGATGAGGATGCGCTCGGGGCTGAAGCGGTAGGCGACGACGTCATCCACGAAGCCGCCCAGGTCGTTGAGCAGGCCCGCGTAGACGGCCTGGCCGTCCTGGATACGGCCGAGGTCGTTGGAGATGAGCCGGTTCACGGTCTCCAGGGCGCCCGGGCCGGTGAACTCGATTTCCCCCATGTGGGAGACGTCGAAGAGGCCGACGGCGGTGCGCACGGCCTCGTGCTCGCCGATGACGGACGAGTACTGCACCGGCATGTCCCAGCCGGCGAAGTCGACCATGCGGGCCCCCAGCTTGCGGTGGGCCTCGTTGAGGGGCGTACGCCGGGTCATTGACTTCTCCAGGGTGGGAAGGGGGTGGCGAAACGGCGCGGACTATAGCGGCGCACCTTCTTCAATCAAGGCCGACGCGGAAGGGACTAAACTCCTCCCGACATGAAGATTCGCAACTGCCTCAACCCTTCCAAGCCGAGCTTCTCCTTCGAGTTTTTTCCTCCCAAGACGGACGCGGGCGTGGCCTCGCTCCTGCGCACGGTGGAGGAGCTTGCGCCGCTGGAGCCGGGGTTCGTGTCGGTGACGTACGGGGCGGGCGGGAGCACGCGCGACCGGACGGTGGACCTGGTCACGCACATCAAGGAGAAGACCGGCATCGAGGCCATGGCGCACCTGACGTGTGTGGGACACACCCGCGACGAGCTTCGTGACGTGCTGCGCCGGCTCGACGCGGCAGGCATCGAGAACGTGCTCCTTCTGCGCGGGGACCCGCCGCAGGGGCAGACGACGTTCGAGCCGGTGCCCGGGGGCTTCCGCTACGCGGAGGAGTTGGTCCGATTCGTCCGAGAAGAGGATTTCAACTTCTGCCTGGGGGGTGCGTGCTATCCGGAGGGGCACGTGGAGACGGTGTCGCGCGAGGACGACCTCAAGCACCTGAAGGCCAAGGTGGATGCGGGGATGGACTTCGTGGTGACGCAGCTCTTCTTCGACAACGCCTTCTATTTCGACTTCGTGGAGCGGGCGCGGCGGGTGGGCATCAACGTCCCCATCGTCCCCGGCATCATGCCCATCACCAACTACGAGCAGGTCCAGCGCTTCACGCGCATGTGTGGCGCGACAGTGCCCATGCGTCTGGCGTTGCAGATGGAGCGCGTGAAGGATCAGCCGGACGCCGTCGTGCAACTGGGCGTGGCGCACGCCACGGTGCAGTGCATGGAGCTGCTCGCGCGCGGCGTGCCGGGCATCCACTTCTACACACTGAACAAGTCTCCCGCGACGCGGATGATCGTGGGCGCGCTGAAGGGGCGGTCATGAGCGGTCCTGGTCCTCAGCTGGCGCCGGGTGACCCGCGCCTCAAGATCTTCCAGATCGTGCGCTTCCCGGCGTTCTTCCTGCTCATCGTCGGCGTGCTGCACGTCACCTTCAGCCTGCTGGGCGGGGTGCTGGCGGCGCTGAAGGTGGCGTCGCCCTTCTCCACGCCGGGGCAGGCGCCGGTGGTGCTGGAGTTCACGATGGGCTTCTCGCTGGCCATCCTGGGCGGGATCCTCTGCGGGCTGCTCGCCATCTGGGGTGCGTGGAACGCGATGAACCTCAAGGGCTACGGCCTGGCGACGGTGGGCGCCATCTGCGCGATGTACACGCTGACGCCCGGCTGTTTCATTGGCGTGCCGGTGGCGGTGTGGATGCTCTTCACGCTGCGCCGTGACGGCGTGCGCGAGGCCTTCGCACCATGAACCCGCGCGCCGTCCGCACGGTGCGCTTCCTGCTCACGGGCCTGGGCAACGTGGGCGTGCCGCTGCTGGAGATCCTCCAGTCGCGCGCGTCGCTGTTGATGGAGCGCTACCGGCTGGAGCTGCTGCCGGTGGGGCTGGCCGACTCGGGCGGCGCGGCGGTGTCGCCGAACGGGTTGGACATCGGCGCGGTGCTGGCGGTGAAGCGGGCGCGGCATTCCGTGGCGTCCCTGCCGGTGGTGGGGCGTCCGGGGATGAGCGGGCGCGACCTGGTGCGCGAGGTGAAGGCGGACCTCCTGCTGGAGGCCACGCCCACGAGCTTCCAGGACGGACAGCCCGGGCTGGACATCACGCGGGACGCGCTGTCGCGGGGCATGGCGGCGGTGCTCGCGAGCAAGGGGCCGCTGGTGCTGGGGTTCCAGGAGCTGGCGGGCTTGAGCGACCTGGAGTCGCCGGGCCGCCCTCCCCTGCGCTTCAGCGCGGCGGTGGGCGCGTCCATGCCGCTGGTGAACGTGGGCCGCCGGGACCTGGCGCTGGGGAAGCTGGGCCGCTTCGAGGGCGTGCTCAACAGCACCAGCCACCTGCTGCTGTGCCGCATGGCGGAGGGCCGGACGTACGAGGCCGCGCTGGCGGAGGCGCAGGCGCTGGGCATCGCGGAGACGGACCCCACGCTGGACGTGGACGGCTGGGACACCGCGGGCAAGCTGGTCATCCTGGCCAACGCGGTGATGCGCGTGCCCACGACGCTGAAGGACGTGTCCGTGACGGGCATGCGCGGCGTGACGCGCGAGGAGCTGGACGCGGCGAAGGCGAAGGGCGGCCAGGTGCTGCTCCTGGCGCGCGGCGAGCCCGTGGGCGCGGAGCAGTGGGAGTGGAGCGTGCGGCCCACCGCCGTGGACGCGTCCCATCCCCTGGCCCGGCTGGGCGCGATGGAGATGGGCGCGGTGTTCCGCAGCGACCTGCACGGCGTGAACACCGTCATCAACGGTGAGCAGGGCGCCCGGGGCACGGGCGCGGCGATGCTGAAGGACGTGCTCGAAATCTTCCCGGACTGAGTTTCAGCCCAGGGACTTCATGAGCCGTTCCAGGAGCGGCTCCACGAGTTCCTGCCCGCGCAGCTGTGAGCGCCAGCGGTGGGGAATCCCGTTCAGGCCGAAGATGAGTCCCGCGATGCCGCCCGCCACGCAGGCCGTGGTGTCCGTGTCGTGGCCCAGCCGGATGGCGGATTTGACGACCTCTTCGTAGGACTTCCCGTTCGCCACGCAGGCCCGGGCGGAGCGCAGGCAGTCCACGACGTAGCCGCCGCCCGTTCCCGGTGCCGGGTCGTCCGGGCGGATGTGGGCCTCCAGCTCCTCCCGCTGCGGGAAGCCTTCGACATACAGGTCACGGAACGTGGCCACGGCTTCGGCCCACGGGTCCGCCGCGCCTTCCAGGATGCGCCGGGCCCAGAGGCAATACAGCGCGCAGCACACCTGGGCGCGCACGTGGCCATGTGTCACGCGCGACTGAGCCATGGCATCCGAGACGAGCGCCGCGTCCTTGCCCTGGTGCCACAGGGCCAGGGGGAGCACGCGCATCAGCGAGCCATTGCCGTTGTCCATGGTGCCGTTGGGACCGGCGAGCATCGCCGGGGTGCCGTCGCGCAGCCGGCGCAGGGCGGTGCTGGTCTGGATGCCCACGTCGAACACGTCGCCATCCACGGCGAGGTAGCCCCAGTCCTGCCAGTTCACCAGCCGCCGGCCCAGGTCCTCGCAGTCGAGCCGCTTCTGATACGTCAGTGAATCCAGCAGACACAGCGCATGGGCACCGTCGTCCGACCAGGTGCCCGGGGGGACGCGGTCATGCGCGCGGTCGAAGCCCGGCGGCGGGTCGTATTCGATGGCCTCGGGAGACGGAATCCGCTCGGGCCGGTGGAACTCATAGGGGACGCCCAACGCATCACCGATGAGCAACCCATACAGTCCTCCCGCGATGCGTTCCGCGCGTTGCATCATGTCCCCACCTCCCAGGTCCGCGACAGGACCATAGTGTTCATAGAACACCATCCTTGTAAAGGCTGACGGCTCGCGCGGTGTTCACGGTTCATGCGAAGCTCTCGCGCCTTCCCTTTTCGGGACTGGCTTCCCCATCCTCACGAGAGGCGCTCCGGATGCGTCGGCTCCCCCTGCTGCTTGCCCTTGGCTTGTCTGTCCTGACCGCCTGTTCTCCGGTGGAGCCGGAGGCGCCGGCTTCGTCCGAGACGTTTGGCGAAGCCTCGCGGGCGCAATCCGTGCCGGTGGAAAAGGATTACGACATCGAGTTGACCTGGGACGGCGCGACGAAGTGCCCCACCTGCCAGTACCCGTCCTATGCCTGCTCGGACAACACCGGAAACTGGAACGGTGGGGCCCGGAGCTTCAGGGATCCCGTCACGCCCGGTTGGGTGGTGATGTTCTTCTCGGCGGAAGTCTTCGGCCGTGGCTACGACGGTGGGTTCACGACCGTCCTGCTGAACGGCCACGAACTGGGGACCTACAACATGACCCTGGATTCCGCCCGGCTGTGCCGTGGCTGCGAGTCGCCGGAGGTCTGGGCCAAGGCGAATGACGCCATGGGGGTGCCCGGCTATCGATACGGCGGCACCAATACCCTCACGCTGCGGACGGAACGGACCAACTGCTTCGCCGCCGCCAGGATCCAAATGAGGACGGGGAGGCCCCTGCTTAAGGTCAATCCAGAGCGCCTGTCCTTCGGCTCGATCGCCGTGGGCTCATCCGCCTCACAGAAGGTGAAGCTGACCAACGAGGGCGTCGTCCCGCTCCTCATCGACTCCCTGTCGGTTCCCCTCCCCTTCAAGCTGACGCCGGTGTCCCTGCCCTTCACCCTCATGGATGGCGCGAGCCTGGACGTGACCGTGACGTACGCGCCCACGGCCGACCGCGTGGACTCCGGGATCCTGAACGTGCTGAGCCGCGACCCCGACAAGGGCTCCCTGCCGATTCAGCTCGAGGGTTCTGGCGGCGCCCCGAAGCTCCAGCTCACGCCGAGCGCGCTCGACTTCGGCCCCGTACGTGTGGGCACGAGCAGCAGCCTGCTCCTCCAGGTGAAGAACGTGGGGAGCCTGCCGCTCACGATCCCCGCCGTGCTGACACAGGCCCCCTTCTCCGTGAGCGGCCTGCCTCCGGGGGGCAGCGTGGTGCAGCCACAGGCGGTCCTCCCGCTGACGGTGACCTTCACGGCGACGGCGGGCGTGTCGTCCCTGCCGCTGTACATCCAGGCCGAGGGCTCCGCCACGCCGCTCGCGGAGGTCGCGCTGCATGGCGTTGGCATCGAACCCGCCATCGCCGTGGGGGCGACCTCGCTGGACTTCGGTGTGCACACCGCGGGGGTCGACCCTGTTCGCAAGACGCTGGCGGTCAGCAACACCGGCCTGGACGACCTCATCCTCACCGCCTTCGACGTCGAGCCGCCCTTCACGGTGGAGTCCGGTTTCCCGCTGACGATCAAGGCCCGGGAACAGGTGAACCTGACGGTGGCCTACGCCCCGGGGACGGGCCGCGCCGCGAAGGACCTCACCCTGCGAAGCAATGATCCGCGCACCCCGGCCGTGAAGGTGGCGCTCACCGGCACGGGCGTGGAGATCCCCGCGCTCAAGGTCACCACGCCCGATGGCGGCACGACGCTGGAGTTCGGCTCGCGCGAGGTCAACTCCGTGAGCGCGCCCCAGGCGTTGACGCTCAAGAACGAGGGGGCCGGAACACTCGTGGTGGAGCCCATCCAGGCGCCCACGGGCTTCGCCGTGACGCCCTCGGGACGGTTCAGCCTGGCCCCCGGTGCCACGACCCAGGTCCAGGTCACCTTCGAGCCTCCGCATATCGCCCAGTTCGCGCAGGAGCTGGTGCTGAGCGCGGACGGCCCGGGCGGATCGATCCGGACCGTGCCGCTCAGCGGACAAGGCGTCGAGGGAAAGCTGACCGCCACCCCCTCGGCCCTGTCCTTCGCGCGGACTGAGGCGGGGAAGAGCAGCAAGGCGGTGCAGGTGACGATCGTCAATTCGGGGACGGACAAGCTCACCCTCAGCACCATCGCGGTGGCGGGGCCGTTCTCGGTGGTGCTTCCGAAGCTTCCGCTGGAGCTCCCGCCGCGCGACGCCTTCACGATGGATGTCACCTTCAGCCCGCTCGAGGACGGCGCCGTGACCGGCGTGCTCCGCGTGTTTTCGAACGCGCCGTCGTCTCCCACGGTGGTGAAGCTGGACGGCGAGGGGCTCCAGGCTGTCGCCCGGATGGCGAACGACGTGATGGAGTTCGGCGGCCAGCGGTTGGGGGGCCTGAGCCCGCCCCGGGAGCTCACGCTGTTCAACATGGGGAGCGAGTCGCTGAACGTGACGGCGGTGAACGTGAGCGGCCCGTTCCAGGTCTCGGGGCTCAATGTGGGCACCAGCGTGCCGCCGCTCGCGAACCGCACGTTCCAGGTCAGCTACAAGCCGACCGAGGCCACCTCGGAGAACGGTGTACTGGAGGTCCAGAGCAACGCGCCGCGCGCGGCACAGGTGACGCTGCGGGGCACGGGGACCACGGCCTCGATGGAAACCTCCGTGACGGAGCTGACCTTCGGGCCCCAGTTCCTTGGGGAGGTCTCGCAGCGCGTCGTGGAGCTGCGCAACACCGGCACGAGCCCCGTCACCCTCACGGGACTGGATCCGGTGGACGGGTTCTCCGTGTCGGGGCTGCCGCTGCCCCATGTCGTGGCGCCCGGCACCAGCTACCCCTTCTACGTCGTTTTCGAGCCAGCGCGGCCGGGCGATTACGCAGGGTCGCTCGCGGTGCGGCACGATGCGTCCTCCACGCCGCTGATGATTTCGGTGCAGGGATCCGGCGCGCAGCAGATGCTGACGGTGACGCCCGGAGCCATCGTCTTCGGCAACCAGCGGGTGGACGCCACCAGCCAGCCCCTGTCGTTGGAGCTCGTGAACACGGGCACCGTGCCCGTCACCGTGGAGGTGAAGTCCTCGGATGCCGCGTTCCGCGTGGACACGAGCGCGGTGAGCAGTGCCATCGCGGCCGGTGGCCGCGCCTCCATCCCGGTGACGTTCCATCCGACACGCACGGGCACGGTGCGCGGAGAGGTCCGCGTGGTGCCGAGCGGTGGCGGACTGGGCCACACGGTCGTTCCCGTGGAGGGGATTGGCGAGGCCGTCACCGTGGAGGGCAGCGGCTGCTCCGTGGGTGGGGCCGGCGGGGCCTGGGTGCTGGCGGTGTGGTTGTTGGCGAGGCGAAGGGCCCATCGCGGTCAGCAGGCCCGCTAAGCCCCCGGGCCGGTGCTGCCAGAACCTGTCCGACTGTCGGACAGGTTTCCGCGGGCCGCGGCTGTCCGACTGTCGGACAGGTTTCCGCGGGGTGCCTCCGCCGGGGAGACACTCCTGGGCTCAGGGGGCAGGAGGCGCGGGGATGGAGCGGGCCGAAGTGGGCTCGCCCAGGATCAACAGAAGCTCCGCGCGGCGGTTCTCGCCCCGCCCTGCCGGCGTTCCGTTGGAACCCGCGGGCCGGCGTGCACCGAGGCCCCGGGCTTCCAACCGGTGGGCCGGGACGCCCTTTCGCACCAGATAGTCGCGCACGGACTCCGCGCGAGCGAGGGACAGGCGCTGATTGGAGGCGTGGGAGCCTTCCGCGTCCGTGTGCCCTTCGATGACGACGCGCTCCACTTCCGGATGCTCCAGCAGCACCCGCGCCACCTGATCCAGGACGCGAGAGCGGGCCGGCAGCGTCGTCACGCCGACCTCGAAGAAGACCTGGCCATGGAGGACGAGGCGCTCGCGGGTCAGGGTGACGAGCGGGTCTCCGGTTTCCGGGCAGCCACCGTGTTCGCGGGTGCCCTGTTCGTGGATGCAGGCGTCCAACACGTCCACGACACCGTCGCCGTCCGTGTCGGTCTCGGAGAGCGGCACATCCCTGGAGGGCTCGGGAGGTGGCGGTTCGGAAGGCGTGGGCTCGGGTTCGAGCTGGGGCTCGACGGGAGCACGCGGCAGGCCCTGGACGAGCTCGTAGACGATGTCCTCCGGGGGCGGAGGTGGCGGCTTGTCGAAGAGAAGCGCGAAGCCCGCGAGCACCCGGTAACGGGGCGCGCCCGGCTCCGCGCCCAGGCCCGCGCCGCCCAATGCGAAGAACTCCCAGGGCCGGGCCGGTGCGTAGCGCAGGCCGCCCAGCAGTTCGCCGCTGGTGCGTTGCTGCCGCCACGAATACGCGCCGAGCGCCGACACCTCCGCGCGCAGGGCGTACCCTACGGTCAGCCCCACCCCGGCCCGCAGCTCGTTGCCCACGCCGTTGAGGCTGTCCACGCCGGAGTCCGTCGAGACGGCGCGACGCAGGAGCACGCCCACTTCCAGCGCCGGAGCCACGGGCCCCCAGCGCTTGCCCATCATGATCCGTCCCTGTCCACGGACGCCCTGATCACGCGCGAGTGCGCCCGAACCACCCACGGGCAACCGCACGTCCAGGTCGAGCGCCAGATGGAAGGCCTCGGGAGCGGAGGTCCCCAGCAGTCCCAGTCGGGCCGCGAGCCGCGGCGCCCCCAGCCCGCTGCGTGACGGCGGGGAGATGGACAGCACGGTGCTCACGTCCGCGCCGCTCTGATGGATGACGCCAGGGAGCTGGGCCTGAAGCTCCAGCCAGGGCAGCACGCCGACGGCCAGCGACACAGCGCCGGTGGTCCGGGACAGGACGAGCGGGTATTCGTCTGGCCCATTGCGGACCGTCAACGATCTCCGCTGGTAGTGCGCCAGCAGGGAGATCCGCAGCGCCCCAGGCGCCAGCAGCTCCCCGCTCCCCATCGTCAGGGGCCCCAGGCCCGGGTTCGGGTCCAGGCGCTCCAGGGAGAACGTGGGCAGGGGCGTGGCGTCCTGGGCACGCGCGGGGGCTGCGAGCAGCAGCAGCCCCAACACGGCTCCGCCACGCGCACATCGGTGCAAGACCGGACCCATGCGCGCATCTTCCGTCATGTCCCGCCCGGGACGAAGGGGAATGGCGGTTGACCTCGCACCTGCGGCTCCCCTCCCCCTCACGGAAATACGCTCATGCAAAGGCAGTCGTTCATGGGGCGGGCATTCTCACGCGCTCGAAAACCTTCACGCCTGTGATTATTGATGCGGCGGGGTGCCCCGAAGACACCGAGCCAGATATCCTATCAAGGCAGCGCGGACCCAGAACCCAGGAGGGCACATGCGAGTAGCGATCATCGCAGGGCTGATGGCTGTCGGGGTGTTGGCGGGATGCGGACGAGAGGATTCAAACCAAGACGCGCAAGGCATCCTGGCGACGCGTGAGGCCGCCCTGCCATCCGCATCGGAATGCGAAGACACGTGCGAACAACTGCGTGTCGCATGCCTCGACACCGCGGAGAACAGCGCGCAGCGCATGGTGTGTCAGCGCGACTGGCTGGCATGCAACGAGGGCTGTGCATCTTCCAATGCCGCGATGGCTCCGCCCGACAGCTGTGATCCGTTCGAGGACGACGGTTGGTGTCCCGTGTCCAGCAACAAGATCACCTGCTTCAACGGCGTCCAGATGGATGCTCACTGGACTCCGGACGGCTGGTGCATCAACGCGGACGTCTGCAAGAACTACGGCGGCCCCTGGGGCTGCCCGGAATGGTGAGCGCCATGAAACGACAGATGCTCGCATTGGCCTTCAGCGTGGGAATGATGCTCGCCGGCTGTGGACCGGAAGCTGCGCCCGCCACGGAGGCCGAAACGACCGGCGACCGGGTACACGCCATGGCGCCGCCGGACAGCTGCGACCCGAATGTTGATTTCGGCTGGTGCCGGGTTTCCACCGATCGCGTCCGCTGCGCCAACGGCTTCTACATGTATGCCTATTCGACACCGGACGGCTGGTGCATCCGTTACGACGCCTGTAACAGCCAGGGCGGCCCGTACGTTTGCGGTCTGCAATGAGTTCCGCCTCTCTGCCCGATTCACGGGCAGGGAGGCCCGGCCTCTCGGCTCAGTTTCCCAGGGCCGAGAGCCGGACCGGGAGCAAGCAGCCCGTCTTCGAGCCGTCTCCCAATCATCCCGAAGAACGGCGGCGCACTGGTTGCCCATGTCCATCAGCAGCCGCCCAATGTCGATAGCGATGGGTTCACAGCCGAGCTCTTCATGTACGCATATGGAAAGACCGCGCGGGATGCGTACCTCCACCAAAAGAAAGAACAGGAACTCAGAACGGGAGGAACAGTGTCACAAGCCGCCTTCTAAAGATGGACGAAGGTCGAGCGACACCTATCGACTTCCCACTCCGCGGCGCTGACCCGGCAGATCAGCATCCTCATTTCCTGCCGCGAAAACGGTAATCACGGTGATAGCGCATGTACTCTTCTTGCCGCGCACTCAATGGTACGGGCATGGCCAGCAGCAGCCCCCACTGCTGCCATACCTCCTTGGCATCCAGCGAGACGATGACGCCTCCCTCTTGATTGAAGGTGATGAACCCACGATCAAAGAGACGGTCAACGTGAGGGGCCAGCAACAATCCGTTGTGCCCATCAAGCCGCTCGTCGTTGTTTGAAATGGCCCACGGCTTGATATGGCTGGCCACCAGGAAACGTTCGTCCGTAATGCCAGTGAGCCGGCAGGCTGATTCGACGCGAAACACCCTCTTTCTGAAGATGCCCTGGCCGTGCCTGGCCTTGATCAATCTCGCTTTTTCGGTGGCGGATATGTCTGAACGCTTGATTTCTGCTTGAGCAGAGGCCGCAGCAGCTTCAAGACTCTCTGTTTCGGCAGCAGGAGCGTGTGACGAGTGTTGATAGTGCTTCAAGTACCACTTCACCAGGTAGTGGTACCGCTTCGGAATCTCCTCCATTCCGGGGCATGTCGCGCCATTCTTGCCTTGACCATCGTGAGCGGAGTCCGAAGTCTTGTAGAGTCGAAACCTGCCGCGTGGTGACGGAGTGCTGCCGTCATCGGTCCGGAACAGGTAGCGCTTCGGACTGCCTCCCTGCGACGGCCTCGCCCGGTCGACATACCTTTGCTTCCAACTGATGATTGATTGCTCAAGGCTCGGTGTCGGAGCCCGCCCAAACAACTCCTCATACCTGCGGGTTATCTGATCCAAGGAAATCAGTCTGGCGGGCTCGGTCGGCGGATACAGCAAGCTGGCGGCAGCCAACCAGAACCCATCTATTTTCTTCATCGTCAAGCCTGTCCGTCCCGGCACCTGAGTGAACCAGGGTGGCCCATGCGTTCGCAGTCTGCGATTGGGCCCCCTGCCCCAGCATGGGCAGGGAGGTCCAGTCGACTGACTACTTCACGCCGCGCTGAGCCGCTTCCAGCGTGTTCTTCATCAACATGGCAATCGTCATCGGTCCCACGCCACCCGGGACCGGCGTGATGAACGACGCGCGCTCGGCCGCGGCGGCGAACTCCACGTCGCCCACCAGCTTCCCATCCGCCTTGCGGTTCATGCCCACGTCAATCACCACCGCGCCAGGCTTGATCCACGCTCCCTTCACCAGCTCCGGCACGCCCACCGCCACCACCAGGATGTCCGCCTGCGCCACCTCCGACGGCAGGTCGCTCTTGCGGTGGCACACCGTCACCGTCGCGTCCTTCTGGAGCAGCATCAGCGCTTGCGGCTTGCCCACGATGTTGCTGCGGCCCACCACCACCGCGCGCTTGCCGGCCGGATTGCACCCGACTTCTTCCAACAGCCGCATCACCCCGTAGGGCGTGCACGCCCGCGTCGCCGGGCGGCCCAGGAGCAGATTTCCCGCGTTCATCGGGTGGAAGCCGTCCGCGTCCTTCTCCGGCTTCACCGCCGCGATGATGGCGTCCGCGTCGATGTGCTTGGGCAGGGGCAGCTGCACCAGGATGCCGTGCACCGCCGGGTCCTCGTTCAGCCGGTGCACCAGCGCCAGGAGCTCGTCCTGGGTGATGTTCTCGTCCGGGTGGTGCTCCCAGGAGTTGAAGCCCACCTCCTCGGCGGCCTTCTTCTTCCCCGTCACATAAATCTTGGACGCCGGGTCCTCACCCACGCGCACCACGGCGAGCCCCGGGGTGATGCCGCGCTCCGCCTTCAGGCGCGTCACCTCCTCCTTGATCTCCGCCCGCACGCGCGCCGCCACTGCCTTGCCGTCAATCAACTGAGCCGTCATGAGAGCCACCTTATGCAAGACTGGCCCGGCACAAGGGAGCGAAGCGAAGGCATGGGCGCGGGAAAAGTTCTCGGGGCGATGTTGGGTCTCATGGCCGGTCTCCTCATGGGCGGGCCTTGGGCCATCGTGCTCTCCCTCATCCTGGGCACGGCCCTGGGCCACTACTTCGACGAACAGAACGCCGCGCCCCCGGACTTCCCCGAAATCTTCAGCGACTTCCCCGTCACCTTCGAGCCGCCTCCCAAGCCGGCCCCTCTCTCCCAGGGCCCAGGCGAGTTCCCCATCATCCAGGCCCCGGACGAGGACCCGCTCGACCGCGACATCACCGCCCTCTTCGTGGACGTGGCCCGCGCCGACGGCGACATGCGCCGCGAGGAGGTCCGCGAGGTCCGCCGCTACTTCGAGGAGGTCCTCCGCGCCGACGCCCACACCGTCCAGGCCGTGCGCCGCCACCTCAAGGACTTCCTCGCCCACCCCGCCTCCCTGGACGCC